>NZ_CP125782.1 GCF_030053895.1 Trabulsiella odontotermitis | reverse complement strand
AGGTTGACGAACTAACAAAAGCTGGATGTGAGCAAATCTATCAGGATCAGACCTCACGTAGCGGCCCAAAGCGCGACAAAAAAGGTGCGCCGGAACTGGAGAACTGCCTGAAAGCATTGCGCGAGGGAGATACCCTAGTAGTTTGGGCACTAGATCGGCTCGGCGGTTCATTGGGTCAAGTCATTACTTTACTCGACGACCTGAAGAAACGCGGAATAACTTTCATAGCCATCAAGGACAGAATAGACACAAATGCGCCAGTTATAGGGGAAATCTATACTCATCTGATGGCGATATTCTCTAGCTTTGAACGCAACCGCAATATTGAAAGAACGCGCTCAGGCCTTGCAGCTGCACGCGCAAGGGGCCGTGTGGGAGGGAGAAAACCGTCACTTTCTGAAGAAGATGTTAAACAAATTAGAATCTTACTTGCTGATCCTGAAATGACAGTTGGTGCAGTTGCTAAGCGCTTCAACGTTTCTCGCATGACTATTTATCGCTACACCACAAAATCATGAATGACCGCAGCATGGCGGTTTTATTTTCTTATGCCGTCAGGGCATGGAAGGCGACCACGCCGGAGTTAAACGGGCACCGGCCGCAAATCGCCGGAAACCGCAATGCTGAACGTATCGCCCGACCCAGCCCCCTCCCTGCAAAGCCCTAATCCCGCTCACCGCCACACAGCTGCCGTATGTCCCCCACGGGGGTGCGCAGTGGGCGCCGCGCGCCTGCGCGCGGGAACGGCGGCCCGCCTTCGGGTCGCGGCGCCGTACTGCGAGTTAGCGGCCGCACGCGGCCGGTTACGGGGGACACTACGCCATACGACCAGCGACCCGCTGAGCTGCACAATCCACGGATAACACAAGCTACATACATGTCGATATGGGAATCCGCCCATCTTGCCGGGCGCCGCTGTCGTGTGGAAATCCGCCCACCTTACCGGGCGCCGGTGCCGTGTGGGAATCCACCCACCTTGCCGGGCGCCGGTGCTGTGTGGAAATCCGCCCACCTTGCCGGGCGCCGGTGCCGTGTGGGAATCCGCCCACCTTGCCGGGTGCCGGTGCCGTGTGGAAATCCGCCCACCTTGCCGGGCGCCGGTGCCGTGTGGGAATCCGCCCACCTTGCCGGGCGCCGGTGCTGTGTGGGAATCCGCCCACCTTGCCGGGCGCCGGTGCTGTGTGGGAATCCGCCCACCTTGCCGGGCGCCGGTGCCGTGTGGGAATCCGCCCACCTTGCCGGGCGCCGGTGCCGTGTGGGAATCCCCCCACCTTGCCGGGCGCCGGTGCCGTGTGGAAATCCGCCCACCTTGCCGGGCGCCGGTGCTGTGTGGAAATCCGCCCACCCTTTCCGGGCGCCGGTGCCGTGTGGGAATCCGCCCACCTTGCCGGGCGCCGGTGCCGTGTGGGAATCCGCCCACCTTGCCGGGCGCCGGTGCCGTGTGGGAATCCGCCCACCTTGCCGGGCGCCGGTGCTGTGTGGAAATCCGCCCACCCTTTCCGGGCGCCGGAGCCGTGTGGGAATCCGCCCACCTTGCCGGGCGCCGGTGCCGTGTGGGAATCCGCCCACCTTGCCGGGCGCCGGTGCTGTGTGGAAATTCGCCCATCTTCATGACAAAAATTTGTCAAATGACAGGCTCATGTGTGCTGATTTATGTCAGACGGGATTTTGCTTATCAATTATTGAGAACAGAAATTTTCCTGAATCATCAATACTATACTTAGCAAGTAAAGGTGTTTTCTCATTTATCTGCTTGAGTGCAGGATCAAGGAAAGATCGTTTCAACTCTGCCAAGTTCTTCTGTTGGGATTCCGGCAAAAGGAAACGGTCATTTAACCAAGCATGAGTAGTAACCCATAAGCCTGAAGATTTGAATTGAGCAAGACTTTCATAAAGGCGGATCGTCCGTGGATTTCGAAGACTGCCACAATCGCGGAGCGAGTAGGTGGTGAACTGGTTCGTCAGGCCGTAAATGTACCGCAGGAGTTTATGGTTAAATTCGATTTCCCAGATACCACGAGCTGATCGGCTGCCAGCCTCTGTTAGCCAGGGGCGCGCGACGCAGTCAAAACTTCCTTCTTTCGGGTAAAAGATTACCGCAGAACGGCTTAACTCAAACACGCCTTCTTTAACATCCTTGATAGCCTGGTTACGGCTTACCTGAAAAATTTGCTCATAGTCAGCCACCTTTACTTTGAAAGTAGAGTCACCGAGTACAGCCATCTCATCATCATCTTCGCTTACTGAAGCTGTGAAATACGTCTGCATAAGACATAACCAGAGAACGCGCTTTGCTTTTAGCGAGAGGTAGTAAGCAGCTTCGGTAAGCTCGTTAGACTGCTTAACTTTTATCTTTTTGTTCAGCAACTTATCCATGAGCCTTGCCTTTGTGGGTTAAAAATTACTCTCCACACTACCACAAAGTTCAAACAAGTAAATACATTTTTTACAGTTTCGTCTAAGGTGGGCCAATTCCCATAACAAGGTGGGCTAATTCCCATAGTAAGGTGGGGTGTTTCCCATAGATAGGTGGGCCAATTCCCATAACAAGGTGGGCGGATTCCCAGAGATAACACTTATTTATGATTTTAAATCAATGAGTTATATAGCTCTAAAAGACTTTAAAAAGATAAAAAATCTATAAAATACCTTTTAAAAATATGCCTGTGGATATGTGCATATCATCGCTTACCAGCGCCGCTTCGCGGCTCGGTCAACCCCTCAGAACCGCGAAAACAAGTTTCGCAGTTCTTCACGGTTCATGTTTTAATCCAAGCATGGCGCCAGCACCTTCGCGGCACCATCGAGGCCCGCGCTGCTGCCGCACCGGGCCTCACCCTCAAATAAAATAAAGTTTATAAAAATCGTACTTGTATTGACCCCAGTTTATTCTGAGTATATCCTTTCTGTAACCAAAACTACGGAGGCGCCACAGATGGCTCAGAAAAACAGAATTTCAGAAACAGAATGGAAACAGCTGCTGCCGCAAATGGCTTCCTTTGCACACATCACAACAGATATTGGCTATTCCGTGCTTGTCAAAGGTGAGAAATCATCAGACGTAGCCACGCGAGTAGGCCGTTCCAAGCAAAACATTTCCAGCACCGTTAAGCGAATCTGGGATTTGTACCAGAACACCACTCTTAAAGCCGAGAACGGCGAACCATTAAAATTAGTTCAGGTCTGGATACCAGCAAGCCTTGCTGAAACTGTTTTAAAAGAAGCCGCGAAGTACAGCATTAATAACATCACGACCTCGGAAATGGAAAAAAAATAAAGTCCGAAAGGACTTTATTTTAAGACTACTAACGCGGCTTTATTACAGTGCTCGCCACCACAGTAAACCACTATCCCCGGTTTACCCCAGAGATTGATATGACACACCGGGCAGCTGTACTTTTCCCGGTTTGTTTTGTTCACCGGCGCTTCAGGCGGCGGGGTTACAAATCGCATGGCCTCTATGATCTCGTCGTCGAGTTCAACCGGGTCGCGCCCTTCCTCCACCTCCTGTTCGTGTTCGCTATCATCTTCCTCGTCGTCAATATAGCCTTTTCCTGTAGGGCTTAGCACAGCGCCAGGCTTAGGCTGGTAAGGCGGAAACCTGTCCATCCAGGAAAGCCGGAAATGGCCTGTCAGCAGTTCATCACAGGCCATATCGAAAGGGCCACCGGCAATAATATAATGGGTCATGCTCTGGCCCACTTTCCTGCCTCCCGGTTCGCCGGTATCAGAAGGCATTAGTCCTACCCGTTCCATCCGGGCCGCCCACTGTTTGTTGTGATAGCCACGGCGGCCAGGCTCGCCAAAATGGAATTGCCACTGATGAACCATCTCATGCACCAGTGTTGAAAGCGTGGCCTTTATGGTTCTGATCGAGAAATACACCGGATTCATAGCGATCTCGTCTACCGTGTACCCACTCTCACGGCCGACGAAACGCTTAAAGGAACAATAGCCATACGTTCGCTTCTCACGCTGCAACGTTATCAGGCATGGCGGCAGCTCGTTGCTGAATAGCTTCTCATTAAAAAAATCGTAGGCTCTCTGAAGTTCATCGTAGGTTTCGGGCGTAGGCAAATTCACTGTTAACCTCACATATATGTATTGTGCAATACACATAATTTAGCTGATCTTTTATACAGATGAAACGCCTTTTACCGAAAACCGCGAAACCGCGCCGAAACTCGTTTCGGCCGGTTGAGGGGTTGACCGGCCCGCGTGCGGCGCCGGTAATTATTTGATGGTTGCTGTTGGTATCGAGCGCCAGTCTGTCGTGTAATCAGGTGACAACATCTGACGGCGCATGGCAAAGGAGTTATCGATGCCCTGGCCTGCAAAAAACAGCTGGCTCTTGCCACGCCGGTTTATGCCATCGAGAACAGCCATTAACGCCTCGCTGCCAGCTGAAGGCGTAGCAGAGTCGAATAAATCCAGCTGGGCCTCCTTTCCGCTGAAATCGGCCAGCATGATCCCTGCTTTTGCATACGCAATATCTTCCCGCCAGATCCGCGCCAGCGCGGCTTGTGCCGCCTGAATTATCGTGCGGCTGTCCTGGGTTGCCACCGTCAGTTTTTCGGTTGCCTGATTGGCATACTGTGTATCACGCACTGAATAAGGACTGGTGCGGATAAAGACGCTTATGACGCGGCAGTATTGCCGCTCATTACGCAGTTTTTCAGCTGCGCGCGCTGCAAATCCGGTGATCGCCTGCTGCATATCCGCCAGGGCTACTACGCGTTGGCCGAATGAGCGCGATACAACAATCTGCTGCTTCGCCGGAGGGTTTTCTTCCAGGCTGAAGCAAGCCTCGCCGCGTAGCTCCCGTACCGTTCTTTCAAGCACAACACCAAACGTCTTACGGATTAGGCGCGTATCTGCCCTGGCTAAATCCAGCACCGTTTTGATCCCCATTGTGGCGAGTGCTTTCTCTGTACGATGGCCGACGCCCCAGACTTCCGCAACCGGCAGGATGCTCATTAATTTCTTCAGTCTGGCGCCATCGTCCAGAGCAACCACCCCGCCAGTAGCGGGCCATGTTTTTGCAGCGTGGTTACACAGCTTCGCCAGCGTCTTAGTACGGGCAATACCGACCCCGCATACCAGCGTTGTGTGTCGCCTGACTTCCTCGCGCAGTTGGCGCCCGAAAGCGTCAAGGCTCATGGCGGCCGTTATCCCTTTGCAGTCAACAAAAAGCTCGTCGATTGAATACTGTTCGACGTGGCTTGCAAGGGACTCAACTACGGCCGCGAACCGGGCCGACATGGAGGCATAGAGAGTGTAATTAGAGCTAAAAATAGCGATGTTATGACGCTCGATTATGGGTCTGACTTTGAAGTACGGATCGCCCATTTTCAGGCCCGCTTTCTTCGCCAGGTAATTACGGGCCACAATGTTGCCGTCATTGTTGGATAAAACGGCCACTGCTCGGTTTGCCAGATCTGGCCTAAATGCCTGCTCACAGCTGGCGTACATGCCATTGACATCAATCAGCGCAAACATACCGGATGCTCGATAAGGGAATGCGTAACCACTCCCCAGATTTCAACGCTCTCATTATCCGGGTCAATGTAGTACACAGGAAAATCTTTGTTCATCGGCATCAGGCAGGGTCTGGGCCTCAGCAGTAGCCGCTTCACGGTAAATTCATTATGGATGCAGGCGACTACGATTGAGCCGTGGCTGGCCGTCAGCGAGCGATCCACAACCAGTACGTCACCATCATGGATGCGGCCATCTTCCATTGACGAGCCAGAAACCCGCAGGAAGTAAGTTGCTGAAGGGTGACGAACACAATACTCATGCAGGTTTAACTCCTGCTTTTCATAGCCCTGGGCCGGGCTGGGGAACCCCGCAGAAATTCTTTGCAGATAAAAAGGGATGCTGTGTACCCGGCTGGCGCCGGAGCTTTCAAAAATATCGACCTTCATAGCGATCTTCCAAATCACTGTTTACTTATACAGTATCGCTGTTATGGTCAGGTTGGCAAGTTTTACAGGTACTCTACTATATGTAGTGCTGCTTCAGCTGCCAACGAACGCTATATATAGTGTTTGTTGGCTTTCTGCTTTCTCAGTGTCCCCTGTAACCGGCCGCGTGGCGGCGGGCTAGCAGGGAGGGGGGTGGCCTGTCGCTCCGGTCAGTCCCGCAGTTTCCGGCGATTTGCCCCCGGTGTCCGGTGGAGTCCGGCGAGGTCGCCTTCCATGCTCTGACGGGCATAAAATTAGGTAAATATAATCCGTACTTGTATTGACTTTAACGCCCCATTGTACGATAATTAAAAAGTGGCAGGTGATGTGCCTGCCGCTTAACCATCGCCGGTATCGGCTTAAAGAGGAAGTATCATGGAAACTATCGAAATCACCGCCCGCTACATTTCTGAAAACGCCCGCATGAACTTCATGCCTGCGGCATTTCGTGGCGCTTTCTTCAGCGCAGATCACTTCATTCAGTCCTTTCTGAATCGTTACGCTAAAGACTACCAGGGAGGGTATTGGGAATACCTTCAGGCCAGCAATGGCGCGTTTTTTATGGAAGCGCCCCAACCTCTTTGGCTCTCGTTACCTAACTATTTTGAAGGTGAATGCAGCGCGCGCGAAGTAGGGATTATTGTTTGTCTGTATGCCTACAGTTACTTTTGCGGGCTGGCATATGAAGAAGGCAAAGCCGAACTGAACGAAACGATGGCTAACCGGTATCACCTGTTGCGGGAGTACGTTAATACGCTGGAGAACGAAAGCCAGAATCGTATTTATCGTGCCATTGATTAACTGATAACCAGGCGGGCAAAGCCCGCCTTATCGTGACTGTCACGCTCAGGGGAAACTATGTTAGCGACACTTCAACACCCTACCGCCTGGCAATTGCCAGATCGGTTAATGCTTTTGGAACTGTTAATGTTCGATTACCGTAATTCCGATCAGGAGCGCTACGGCCAGCAAATCTATCACCACTATCGTAAACAGGGTAATCATCGCTGGGATACTTCTGTTCATCAGGATAGCGGCGGCCAATACGCGATTATTTTCCGGCACTCCTTCAGCAAAAAACAGGCTGATGGCGTTAAGCGAACGATGATCCGCGATGAAACCGTTATACGGGCAGGTACGGCGCAGGAGCTGACAGAAGCGACATTTCCCGACTTCCAGGATAGCGATATTCTGAAGGCGTCGGATTTCTTTAAGTCGCTTATCCAGCGCAAAGCGGCAGACGTAACACAAACCGATATTTGAGGATCAGCGATGCTGAACAAAACCGAAAACAACACCAACATTAGTAGTATCAACCCCTGTTCTACAGAGAGCCTAATAGCCGTGACGGGAAATGATGGAGAGACGCATATCATTCAGCGTGAGTTAATATCCCACTCTGTTGAAGGGCATGAAGCCACAATCATTCACCTTGTAACCGGGAAGTCGATAAGGGTTTCTTTGTCATCTGAAATTCTGGCAAAAAAACTAGGCATTACCGTGTCTGAATAACGGGTTTTGTTGCTTTGTTATAAGGTTTTATCCGTGTGTGGCAGAGTTCTAAAAAGGGAAACGTGAGAGATTATGAATACGATTAGCATAACGGAAATCGTGTTGAGTGTGCTTCTTGCGGGCGCTTTGGGGCCGGTTTTATTACGTCGAAAAAAAGGTCTGCTGTTACTGTTGTTGATTCTGGTCTGCACGATACTTTTGCTTCATGGTGTCACTACGATTTACTGATGTGGTCGAAAATCTTTAAAAGCGAACCCCCGGACGTCACCCCTCCGGGGCCGTTCTGCTGTGCTGCGCATCGAGCCGCTACGCGTCTCGCCCCGCTCACGCGGGCAGCTGCCACTGACGCCTCCGGCCTGCGGCCTCCGCGCTCCGCTTGGCAACCCCTTCCCCTGCTGCCGCTCATTTCCCCTTCAGCCTCCTATCATGATTCGTCTCCTGCATTATCCGTGGATTGTGCAGCTCAGTGGGGCGCTGGCCGTGACGGTGCGGTGTCCCCCGTAACCGGCCGCGCGGCGGCCGCTAACTCGCAGTACGGCGCCGCGACCCGCAGGCGGGCCGCCGTACCCGCGCGCAGGCGCGCGGCGCCCACTGCGCACCCCCGTGGGGGACGTGCGGCAGCTGCGTGGCGGCGGGCTGGGTTATGGCTTAGCAGGAAGGGGGGTTGGCCTGTTGCTCCGGTCAGTCCCGCAGTTTCCGGCGATTTGCGGCCGGTGTCCGGTGGAGTCCGGCGCGGTCGCCTTCCATGCCCTGACGGGCATAAAAACATGTAAATAAATTCCGTACTTGTATTGACTTTAAAGGCGTAATCACCGATAATTAAATCATCGGGAGGCAACACCGCCACCCGAAAAATTGCCGGTATCGGCGCTTACAGGAGTCGTCATGCACTTTACTAACTTCCTTCAGCGTTACTTCGATATAGAGATTGAACATACCTTTGACCCTACCATTCAGGGCAGCAACGAAACGGGTAAAGACGTCACTAAAATCTGGATCTATGAGAAGGGCGAGGATAGCGAACCGCTGCTTACTCTGACAGAAGCATGGTGGTATACCGAGACAAAAACGGCTGGTAACTGGCTTATCGGCAACGTGTATTCAACGCTTGAGCATGGGCGTGAAATTCATGAAAGCGAATTTCGTAAACTGGTAACAGCTGGCAAGGTGATATCAGCATGAGTAAGGGGAATAAAATGCTTATTAATCGGATAGCGGTTATCGGGCTTGCAGTTGTCGCAGCCGCTACGCAGGCAGGTGTGCCGCCGGTTAAGTTTTTTTACCGGGATACAGTCCCGGTAAGCATTACGCTGGACGAACCCGCAACGGGTTGCAGCATGGCCGGTGTGATTGTTCATCCAGTGGATCGGCCAGCGGCAAAAGTGGCGTGGTTTAGCGAGCGGATTTGCGGTAAAAAACGTTACCCGGTTAGCTTTATCAGTGATGAAATTAGCGCCCCGCATAACGTGATCCATAAAGGGGAAAAGTTTCACGTTACCCCGGCTCAGGTCAATCTCCTGGACGCGCAAAACCTCTAATTAAATCATCGGGTGGCAATACCGCCGCCCGAACAATCGCCGGTATCGGCAACCATCAAGGAGTTCACATGTATCACTATCTCGTTTTTGTCCCTCTCGCATTAATTTTTAGCGCCGCTGCGCTTGCCCTGCCCTGGTTTATCGTTCGTGCGGGATACAGGGATCTGGTGCAGATCACCTGCGCCTGCGTCTCTGTTCTGGGCCTGTGTGCGGCGACAGGGGTTTTCAGCTACTTCGATAATAAGCCGCTTGCGTTTCTGTACGGTTGCGGCGCGCTGGCGTGCTTTTTGTACGCGGTAGACTGCGCGATACCGTTGTATATGACGCGTAAAAAGCCACGTAAGCAGCTGTAAGAAAAAAGGCGGGTAATCCCCGCCTTTTTTATTGAGGCTGTCAGAAAGCGATTCAGGCACTCTATGAACGCTTTGCAAGATATAAAATTTTGTATGCACATTCAGTACTTATATTGACTTTGAGGACATAATCACCGATAATTAAATCATCGGGAGGCAACACCGTCGCCCGCAAAATTGCCGGTATCGGCGCGCAAAGGAGTACATCATGGATTACCAGACCCGCTTAAATTCTGATATAACCAAAGAGATTGATTATCTGGCATCACTGCGTAAACAACGCATGGTGGCGGATCTGCGCACAGAGCTGGTTTACGGCTCCCTGGAGCGTCTGGCAGATATGATCTGCAACACCGTCACTGACTGGTCGCTTCCCTGCCCTGTTCTGCCGCTTTCTTCCGTACAGCAATGGCACAAAGCCCGCGAAATCGTCCTGGCAGATTATGAGGACTTCGGCCACGATGCCTGGGACTTTGCCCGCCACTATATGAAAACAGAGCTTAGCTTCGGTTATGCCTGCTACAAAGACGATATTGCCTGATGATTAACAACATGGGGGGCTAACGCCCCCCTGATAAACTGACCCTTTTAATGGCCTTACCGCCGATTTCAGATGGAACGAGAGATAAACAGCGGCAGACTCCGGGCGTTACCCCTTCGGGGCCGCTCTGCTGTGCTGCGCATCGAGCCGGTTCCCGTCTCGCCCCGCTTACGCGGGCAGCGGCCGCTAACGCCTCCGGCCTTCGGCCTCCGCGCTCCGCTTGGCCTCCGGGCTTCGCCCTCCGCGCTGGCGCTTGGCGGCTGGCGTCAGCCGCCAGCCAGGTTCGCCGGTATCTCAGCTGCCCGGTCATAAAGCCGTTCCGTTGGCGTGGGTCGTTCCGCCTATGACCGCAGTGAAACCGGGCGCGGCAGGTTGTCAACAGACGCTTCGCTCAAGCTGTTGACAACCTGCCTTATTCGCCCGGTTACAGTGCGGCCGTCGGAAACGACACCCCGCCAACTTCTCTACAGGTGCTATATGACCTCTACCATCCTCGAAAACCTACCGCAAATCATCACCTCGCTGGCCGCTCTGATTACGGCCGTAACCGGCCTAATCAAAGTGCTACGCGACAAAGACAAGTAACAGCCATCGGGGCGGCTGTGCCGCCCCTTTGCAGCTGCTTGCCGGTGATCTCTCCAGTTTATGTTCTGACATTGTGCTAAATCCTGATGCCACACAGGGCGTTACCCCTTCGGGGCCGCTCTGCTGTGCTGCGCATCGAGCCGGTTCCCGTCTCGCCCCGCTTACGCGGGCAGCGGCCGCTAACGCCTCCGGCCTTCGGCCTCCGCGCTCCGCTTGGCAGGCCACACCCTGCGCCGGACTCGCCCGGCCGCAAGCGGCCGCCCCGCCCCTTCGGGGTGCCAACGCCCTTCAGGCGTCGGCATCCTTTGCCAGTGCGCTATTGTGTTATCCGTGGATTGTGCAGCTCAGCGGGGCGCTGGCCGTGACGGTGCGGTGTCCCCCGTAACCGGCCGCGCGGCGGCCGCTAACTCGCAGTACGGCGCCGCGACCCGCAGGCGGGCCGCCGTACCCGCGCGCAGGCGCGCGGCGCCCACTGCGCACCCCCGTGGGGGACGTGCGGCAGCTGCGTGGCGGCGGGCTGGGTTATGGCTTAGCAGGAAGGGGGGTTGGCCTGTTGCTCCGGTCAGTCCCGCAGTTTCCGGCGATTTGCGGCCGGTGTCCGGTGGAGTCCGGCGCGGTCGCCTTCCATGCCCTGACGGGCATAAAAACATGTAAATAAATTCCGTACTTGTATTGACTTTAAAGGCGTAATCACCGATAATTAAATCATCGGGAGGCAATACCGCCGCCCGAAAAATTGCCGGTATCGGCGCTTTAAGGAGTACACCATGACTGATATTACGACCCCTTCTGTTTATGTTGGCACTTACCATAAATACAACTGCGGAAGCATTGCGGGAGCCTGGCTCGATCTGACCGATTTTGATAGCTCAGAGGAGTTTTACGAGCGCTGCCGCGAGTTACACGCAAATGAGGCTGATCCAGAATTTATGTTCCAGGATTGGGAGGGTATTCCGTCTGATATGGCGTCAGAGTGCCATATCAACTGGGATTTTATTAACGGCTTTAAACAAGCCCGCGAGGAAGGAAACGAAGCGGCGTTTGTGGCCTTTGTTGATCTGTTTAATAGCACTGATTTCGACCTGTTTAGAGATGCCTATATGGGCGAAGCTAAGGACGAAGAAACTTTTGCAGAGGAATACCTGAATGATAGCGGTCTACTGAATGAAATTCCTGAATCCGTAGCCCGATATTTTGACATCGTAGCCTATGCGCGGGATCTGTTTATTGGGGATTTCAGTTTACATGACGGACACGTATTTAACATGACTTGCTGAAACCTAGTCCCCCGCCACGCGGGGGATATTAAACACCGCTCTAATTAATCGCCGGTATCGGCAAACAGCCATCTGGGCGGCTGCGCCGCCCCTTTGCTGCTGCTTGCCGGTGATCTCTCCAGCTCATGTTCTGCCATTGCGCTAAATCCTGATGCCACACAGGGCGTTACCCCTTCGGGGCCGCTCTGCTGTGCTGCGCATCGAGCCGGTTCCCGTCTCGCCCCGCCCCTTCGGGGTGCCAACGCCCTTCAGGCGTCGGCATCCTTTGCCAGTGCGCTATTGTGTTATCCGTGGATTGTGCAGCTCAGCGGGGCGCTGGCCGTGACGGTGCGGTGTCCCCCGTAACCGGCCGCGCGGCGGCCGCTAACTCGCAGTACGGCGCCGCGACCCGCAGGCGGGCCGCTGTACCCGCGCGCAGGCGCGCGGCGCCCACTGCGCACCCCCGTGGGGGACGTGCGGCAGCTGCGTGGCGGCGGGCTGGGTTATGGCTTAGCAGGAAGGGGGGTTGGCCTGTTGCTCCGGTCAGTCCCGCAGTTTCCGGCGATTTGCGGCCGGTGTCCGGTGGAGTCCGGCGCGGTCGCCTTCCATGCCCTGACGGGCATAAAAACATGTAAATAAATTCCGTACTTGTATTGACTTTAAAGGCGTAATCACCGATAATTAAATCATCGGGAGGCAATACCGCCACCCGAAAAATTGCCGGTATCGGATCACTAAGGAGTAAGCATGACCACTGTTACCACCCCTTCCCAGCTGAAAAAAGAAGTCGAATCTCAGAAAGAATTATTGCTGCGCGCCTGCCTCGAAGCGTTCAACCAGCTGCCTAATCAGCGCCTGCAAGGCGCTTTCACATCGACGTATGCACTGGCGGCAAAATTAGACCAGCTGCTGCAACAAACTAAATAGCACTGACGACCCGGCCAAGCCGGGTCTTTAACAGAAAGATCGAGGACAAACGACATGACCACACAAACCCTTGAGCAGACTCTTGAAGATTTTCGTCGCCAGTGTGAGAGTTTTGCGCGCGAACAGCAGCCCCGCTGCGGCCTGATTTATGAACTGTATCAGCGCCGCCTGAGCGCGGTTATTGACGGCTATCTTGCTGGCGTTCCGGCCGAGTATCGGGAAGAACTGATCGCGGTAGCGCGGCGTGAATTTGACTATCTGACCCAAGACGAGATCGCGGAAGAAATCCGGCAGGATCGGGAAAACGATTATTGCAGCCACGGTATTGAGCGTAATTGTTGCCCGCTGGGCTGCGGAGATCTAGACGATTACTGAGCCGCCGAAAGAAAAAAACCCGGATTGACCGGGCTTTTTTCTTTCCGCTGCGCGGCCGTTTCAGTTATTACTCCGCGCTGCTTTTGGCAATTTCTGTATAGCACAATACACTACACATTAAGCTCGTTTGCTTCGACGGCTAGCCAGCAGTTAAAGGTTTCGCTCTGCCGTTCGCCGCCGCAACCTCCCTCCGCTTTCAGCTTTCCGCAAGCCTGGCATTTCCCCAGCTGCGCCTTTTGCTCCTGCCACTGTTGCCAGTTTCGGATCAGCAGCAGTTGGAAAAACTCATTCGTGGAATAGGCTGTTCGTCCTGGACGACGAACCCGGCAAAGCTCCTGTAACATTGCTTCTTCCTGTTTTGTTAGCGTGACTGTCACGCTAGCGCCTTCCTCTTTGAGTCGCGCGCGGCGCCGGGCCTGGCGAATACGGGCTTGTTCACGCTGTCGGTCATTCATATTTTTCCTCCACGTGACTGTCACGTTGAATTAAACCGGGCATTACCCCTGCGGGGCCGTTCTGCCGTGCTGCGCATCGAGCCGCTACGCGTCTCGCCCCTTCGGGCGGCGGCCACTAATGCCTCCGGCCTGCGGCCTCCGCGCTTCGCTTGAAAAAAAACCGGGACATGCCCGGTTTACATTATCTCAGTAGAATTATGGCTATCGCGGCACCCACGGCGGCGCCCACAATAGTGCAGCCAGCTGTAATAAAAAGGATCTGACGGGTTAACGTCTCAGCTCTGGACGCCTGCGCGCGGCGGAACTTCGTCAGAAATTCCTCACGCGCCTTAGCATCATCACTAATTGCCAGGCTAATTGAACGCTGGTTTTCTACTAAAGTCCGTTTAAGAGAGTCTGCCGTCTCTCCTAAACTTTCGGTGTCTTTTGCCAGCTTTTCCGAAAGCGCAGAAAGTATCTCAGTCATTTCTTTCTGACTTGCGGTGATTTCCTTCGCGTCACCTAAAAACCAATCCATCAGAACTTCAAATTTATCTGGCTGCTTTTCCATTTTATTCTCCCATTAAAGCCGCATATGCTTTATCGAGATTAGCTTTAACAGGAATTGCCTGTTTCATGTAGGTATAACGGCGGGCCAGTTTTTTGCGCTCGTCAGCATCCGTTGTTTGTTTAGCGCGGGCTTTAAATTCTTCTGGATCTTCAGCGGTCAATGCTTCGAATGAGATACGGTGATACGCGAGATATTCGAAAACTTCACTGTTATAAATAACAGATTTCTTGCTGATTTTGCCAACTTTCGTTCGTTTGACAAATTCAAATACCGGCGCCAGTACATCCTCTACTTCACTATCTGGACTAATGCGGTTTGGAACAAAGATGATTTTATCGCTGCTTACACCTGCCTTACTTAACGTATGTGCTGTTTTCAGGCTTTCATCAATGGCCTTATTATCAGGCGTAACCGGGATTACATACTTATCAAATTCATTCGCGCCACTGTCAAAGCGGGACATTGCCATCAGGAACGCTTCTACGTTTGACGCACCAATATCAATAATCCCGGCATCTTCAAAAACAATATCTTCAATCAACCGTGAAAAGTCATCACCTTTAAAAATGGAAACATTCTCAATCCCCAGATCGGAAGCAGACTGGTTGATAGTTTCAACCGCATAGAATTTTGCTCCAGTCAGACGCGGGGCTAACAGGTAGGATGAAATTAAGGTTTTACCAACGCTGCCACTGTAATTAATTACCGCTACTTTCATAAATCACCTCAGAATTTTTTATTGAACATCTTAGGGTCGAAATCTTCACTGATTTTATTGAAGAACTCTTTATCAATAATGCCGGGACTTTCTTTTTTTTCACTTCCTTGCGGTTCAGGCTCAGGCGGCGTTTGTGTATTGTGCAATACACTTTCCTCTGCACCTTTCTCGCTACCTCCTTTTTGTGTATTGTGCAATACACTATCATCATTGTTCGGCATCCTTTCATGTGTATTGTGCATTCCATTTTTCCGGATTTGCCGCGCTCTATATAGGGACGTATCAAAGCTACGAACGTTCACACCTTCCAGGCCGAAGCGTTCAGAAACTGCCTTATAAATTTCCTCCCTGGAAACTCCCAGTGACAGCATTTCTTCTATTTCCGGCAACATCAACTGAAGTGCCGCCCTGATACTTTTGGGCTTCATAGTACCCTCATTTAGAATGATGTAATTTTGATGTAATTTTGATGTACTTTTGATGTACTTTTGTTGTACTGGCTACCTCATGACCAAAGAATGATGTAATTTTGTTGTACTGTCAACCTTCAAGTGATGTAATTTTGATGTAATTTTGATGTACTTTTGTTGTACTGGTATTCATGCAAGCATGAATACGGAATATTGAACGCTTTTTAGCCAGTTAGTCCTTAACCTACGTAGATCGCCCCTACCAAAAAAGATGATTTTTTATCCCTTAACCTGCTATACACCTAACGCAGCGCGATAAATCACGCTATCATACTGATTTAAAAGATAAAAAAATAAATAGCAACAATATTCGGTAATAATTAGGTATTAAAAACACCCAATAACTCATTGTTTTATAATGAGTTTGCTTTATTACTTTGGTAATACTAAGATTTCAGCTTGTTAGATCCCAATTTTTTGTTTAAAAAATGCACAATGTGAGGACTGAATGCCAATAATAACCGCAAAAGTATCAGATGAACTTTTGGCCTATATAGACCTGGTTTCAGGAGGTAATCGGTCAGATTATCTGCGGCGCTGCATTGAAGCTGGCCCAGGTGATCGGGAGTCCGGGTTGAAAATAGTTGCCGACCGGCTGAGCGACGTAAATCGCAAACTGGATTATCTTTTTGACCGTGCTTCAGATGCGGATTTTGGCCCACTGCGCGATGAGCTGAAGGCAATAACCGAAACGCTATCTGGCGTAAAATTCCCACCGGCAGGACAGATGATGTTGCATGAATCACTCGCTATTGAAACGCTAATCCTCCTGCGCTCGATAGCAGAACCGGGCAAAACCAAAGCGGCAAAAGCAGAGGTTGAACGTAACGGCTACAAAGTCTGGGAACCAAAAAAGGAGCGCTGAAATGGACGATAGAGAAAGAGGCTTAGCATTTTTATTTGCAATTACTTTGCCTCCAGTGATGGTATGGTTTCTAGTTGCAAAATTTACCTACGGTATTGATCCATCCACGGCTAAATACCTGATTCCGTATCTGGTTAAGAATACTTTTTCGCTATGGCCTTTATGGTCAGCTTTAATTGCTGGCTGGTTTATTGGTGTTGGCGGTCTGATCGCTTTTATCATTTATGATAAATCACGCGTGTTTAAAGGCGAAAGATTCAAAAAGATTTATCGTGGTACAGAGCTTGTTCGCGCCAGAACACTCGCTGATAAAACACGCGAAAGAGGTGTCAACCAGTTAACCGTGGCTAATATCCCCATACCTACATACGCTGAGAACTTGCATTTTTCGATTGCCGGTACAACCGGTACTGGTAAAACCACAATTTTCAATGAACTGTTATTTAAGAGCATCATTAGAGGCGGCAAAAATATTGCTTTAGATCCAAATGGGGGCTTCTTAAAGAATTTCTATCGTCCCGGCGATGTTATTTTAAACGCCTATGATAAACGCACTGAAGGCTGGGTGTTTTTCAATGAAATTCGCCGTTCATATGATTACGAGCGCTTAGTGAACTCTATTGTTCAGGAAAGCCCTGATATGGCTACTGAAGAATGGTTCGGCTATGGCCGTCTTATTTTTAGTGAAGTTTCGAAAAAACTTCACAGCCTATATAGCACAGTAACTATGGAAGAAGTTATTCACTGGGCCTGTAACGTTGACCAGAAAAAATTAAAAGAATTTTTAATGGGGACGCCTGCCGAAGCTATTTTTTCCGGGTCTGAAAAAGCAGTTGGAAGCGCGCGATTTGTTCTCAGTAAGAATCTTGCCCCACATTTGAAAATGCCGGAAGGTAATTTTTCCCTGCGTGACTGGCTTGATGATGGAAAGCCGGGAACCCTGTTTATCACCTGGCAGGAAGAAATGAAAAGGTCACTTAATCCGCTAATTTCCTGCTGGCTGGATTCGATTTTTTCTATCGTGCTGGGTATGGGTGAAAAAGAAAGCCGCATTAATGTATTTATTGACGAGCTGGAATCACTCCAGTTTCTGCCAAACCTCAACGATGCACTGACCAAAGGGCGTAAAAGCGGTCTGTGTGTTTATGCTGGCTATCAAACCTATTCTCAGCTGGTTAAGGTTTATGGTCGGGATATGGCTCAGACAATTCTGGCTAACATGCGTTCTAACATCGTGCTGGGCGGCAGCCGTCTCGGTGATGAAACGTTGGATCAAATGTCGCGCTCACTCGGTGAGATAGAAGGCGAAGTTGAGCGTAAAGAATCCGATCCTCAGAAGCCCTGGATTGTCCGTAAACGCCGCGACGTTAAAGTTGTTCGTGCCGTAACGCCTACCGAAATATCAATGTTGCCAAACCTCACCGGCTATCTGGCGTTGCCTGGTGATATGCCCGTCGCTAAGTTCAAGGCTAAACACGTTAAATACCATCGCAAAAACCCTGTTCCTGGCATTGAACTGAGGGAGATCTGATGCTTGATATAACCACGATTACCCGCCAGAACGTCACTAGCGTTGTGGGCTACTACTCTGATGCAAAGGATGATTACTACAGTAAGGATTCATCATTCACGTCCTGGCAGGGAACCGGAGCTGAAGCCCTCGGCTTATCCGGGGACGTTGAATCAGCCCGGTTTAAAGAGCTGCTTGTCGGAGAGATAGATACCTTCACGCATATGCAGCGACACGTGGGTGATGCCAAAAAAGAGCGTCTGGGCTACGACCTGACGTTTTCAGCGCCTAAAGGGGTATCCATGCAGGCGCTGATACACGGCGATAAAACCATTATCGAGGCTCATGAAAAAGCTGTTGCCGCTGCTGTGCGTGAAGCTGAAAAACTCGCGCAGGCCCGGACGACTCGCCAGGGGAAATCAGTAACCCAGAATACCAATAACCTTGTCGTCGCTACTTTTCGCCACGAAACGTCCAGGGCGCTAGATCCTGATTTGCACACCCACGCTTTTGTCATGAACATGACCCAGCGCGAGGACGGCCAGTGGCGCGCGCTCAAAAATGATGAGCTGATGCGTAACAAAATGCACCTGGGCGATGTTTACAAACAGGAGCTGGCGCTGGAGTTGACCAAAGCCGGTTATGAGCTGCGTTACAACAGCAAAAATAACACGTTCGATATGGCCCATTTTTCAGACGAACAGATTCGCGCTTTTTCCCGCCGGTCGGAGCAAATTGAAAAGGGACTCGCTGCAATGGGCCTGACGCGGGAAACCGCCGATGCTCAGACGAAAAGCCGCGTCTCGATGGCGACGCGTGAAAAGAAAACAGAGCATTCCCGTGAAGAAATTCACCAGGAATGGGCCAGCCGCGCCAAAACGCTAGGCATTGATTTTGATAACCGTGAATGGCAGGGACACGGTAAACCTCTGGAGGCTGATATTGCGCGCAACATGGCCCCGGATTTTACCAGCCCTGAGGTTAAAGCTGACCGGGCTATCCAGTTTGCAGTTAAGTCGCTGTCAGAGCGCGATGCCAGCTTTGAACGCCAGAAGCTGATTCAGATCGCTAATAAGCAGGTGCTGGGCCATGCCACAATGGCCGATGTTGAAAAAGCGTACCTGAAGGCGGTACAGAAGGGCGCCATCATCGAGGGCGAAGCCCGGTATCAATCAACGCTGAAGGTCGGTGCTTCAGTTATGGCCGAAACTCTGACGCGCAAAGAGTGGATCGACTCGCTGACGAATAGCGGGATGCGTGCGGATAAAGCCCGTTTTGCGGTAGATGATGGTATTAAAAACGGCAGGCTTAAAAAGACCAGCCACCGCGTCACTACCGTGGAGGGTATTCGCCTTGAGCGTTCCATTCTGACTATCGAATCACGCGGCCGGGGGCAGATGCCGCGACAGCTGACCGCAGAGATTGCAGGCCAGCTGCTCGCCGGGAAAACCCTCAAGAATGAGCAGATGCGCGCAGTTACAGAAATTGTGACGAGCAAAGATCGTTTTGTGGCCGCACATGGTTACGCCGGTACCGGTAAAAGCTATATGACGATGGCCGCTAAAGAGCTGCTGGAGTCACAAGGGCTGAAGGTCACGGCGCTGGCCCCCTATGGGACACAGAAAAAAGCGCTTGAAGATGATGGATTACCGGCCCGCACCGTTGCCGCCTTCCTCAAAGCGAAGGATAAAAAGCTGGATGAAAAATCAGTCGTATTCATTGATGAAGCCGGGGTTATACCCGCCCGGCAGATGAAACAGCTGATGGAGGTGATCGAGAAGCATAACGCTCGCGCGGTATTCCTGGGGGATACGTCACAGACGAAAGCGGTAGAAGCCGGTAAGCCTTTTGAGCAGCTGATTAAAGCAGGTATGCAGACCAGCTACATGAAAGACATTCAGCGACAGAAGAATGAAGTTTTGCTTGAGGCGGTTAAGTATGCCGCTGAAGGTAATGCCGCGCGCGCCCTGAAAAATATCACCGGCGTGAACGAACTGAAGGAAGAAGCGCCCCGACTCGCTCAACTTGCCGATCGCTACCTGTCTCTGTCCTCAGAACAACAGGATGCCACCCTGATAATCTCTGGTACGAACGCCTCACGCAAAACCCTCAATGACTACATCCGGGGCAATCTGGGGCTTGCCGGAACCGGCGAAACGTTCACGCTACTTGACCGCGTGGATTCGACACAGGCGGAACGCCGCGACAGCCGTTATTTCAGTAAAGGGCAAATCATTATCCCCGAACAGGATTACAAAAATGGTATGAAGCGGGGCGAGTCTTACCAGGTTCTTGATACCGGGCCGGGCAACAAATTGACGGTTGAAAGCAGCAGCGGTGAGCAGATCGCTTTCAGCCCGCGTACACACACCAAGCTGTCTGTATACCAGGCAGTCAGCGCCGAACTGGCGCCGGGCGATAAGGTCATGGTAACGCGTAACGATAAAACGCTGGACGTTGCCAACGGCGACCGCTTCACGGTGAAAACCGTGGAGGGTGAAAAACTGACGCTTGAGGACAAAAAAGGGCGCACGGTTGAGCTGGACAAAAAACAGGCTTCTTATCTTTCCTATGCTTATGCAACCACCGTCCACAAATCCCAGGGGCTTACCTGTGATCGCGTGTTGTTCAACATAGATACCAAATCGCTTACCACTTCTAAGGACGTTTTTTATGTTGGTATTTCGCGTGCGCGTCATGAGGTGGAAATTTTTACCGACGATAAAAAATCTTTGGCATCGAGCGTGAGCCGCGACAGCCCGAAAACCACGGCCGCAGAAATTGACCGTTTCTTTGGGCTTGAGGCCAGGTTTAAGGATATTGGCCGCGATACCAGTTTAGAAACCCGATCAGCTGAAAAAGGTCTGCCAGAAGCCACGGGGGAAAGCATGGCGTTTAACCAGAAACCCGATGAACATAACATGACAACCGGCACTGATTATCAGCCGGTGAGCAACGCAGAGGACGCCTTTCATCTTAAGCAGAACCCTATGGATGATTCCGTTGGCCTGCGGCGTCATGAAGCACAGCAAAATGATGCAGAACTGGCCCATGATTATGCTGCTGCCGACGATCAGCAGTGGAGCGCGCAGGAGTATGCCGATTACGAGCATTATGCCGAAGCATCAGACTACGACTTTGACAGCAGCATTTACGACGATTACGCCATGCCGCAGACGTCTCAGGCGGAACAGAGCCATACCGGAAAAGAACACACCCATGAGCATGAGCATGAAGAAGGGGGCCATGAAATCTGATGGAGCAGACCGACAAGCGCAAGCAGGATAAACTGAAGTTCGACCGGGTAATTAATCTGGCGCGCAGACTGCCGCAACCGGCGATCCATGACTTACTACGCGCGCTGATACTGCCAATTCAGGCCGATTACTTGCTGGCCGTTGGCACGGAGGGCCAGGACGCGCGCCCGGACATGAACGAGCGCGAGTTCTTCTTCACAAAAATCATCTGGGCGATGGATTACACGCACATGAAATCACTCAGGCTTGCAGCTGAAGATTTTCCCCTGGCGCTTGCGACGGCCAAGATCCTGCCGTGGCCGTGGGGTGAATCAAGCTACCGGAGTGCTTTAGCCGATATAGGGGTTCGAGGTTCAATCGTGTAAAAAACCACGTTAAGGCAATAATTCATTGTTTGAATTGAAATTTAATGGCCTCAACTCTCCCTTCAGAATATTTTCCGGCAGCGTGAACGTATAATGTCCCAGCATGTTGATATGACCGTACATCAGTGGCGACAGGCGTGAGATATGCTCGTCTTCCGGGATCTCACCAGCGCTGCGCAAATGTGATAGCGCTTCCTGCATATAAAGCGTGTTCCACAATACAACTGCGTTAGTGACAAGCCCCAGCGCACCCAGTTGATCCTCCTGCCCCTCACGGTAACGTTTTCTAATCTCACCACGTTGGCCGTAACAGATCGCCCTTGCCACGGCGTGACGGCCTTCTCCCCGGTTAAGCTGAGTCAGTATCCTGCGACGATATTCTTCATCATCAATGTAGTTGAGGAGGTACAGCGTCTTGTTGACCCGTCCCACCTCCATAATCGCCTGCGCCAGCCCTGACGGACGGGAACTTTTTAAAAGCGAGCCCACAAGTTCTGAGGCGTGGACTGGGCACTGTTGCAAATAGTCGGTGGTGATAAACTTATCATCCCCTTTTGCTGATGGAGCTGCACATGAACCCATTCAAAGGCCGGCATTTTCAGCGTGACATCATTCTGTGGGCCGTACGCTGGTACTGCAAATACGGCATCAGTTACCGTGAGCTGCAGGAGATGCTGGCTGAACGCGGAGTGAATGTCGATCACTCCACGATTTACCGCTGGGTTCAGCGTTATGCGCCTGAAATGGAAAAACGGCTGCGCTGGTACTGGCGTAACCCTTCCGATCTTTGCCCGTGGCACATGGATGAAACCTACGTGAAGGTCAATGGCCGCTGGGCGTATCTGTACCGGGCCGTCGACAGCCGGGGCCGCACTGTCGATTTTTATCTCTCCTCCCGTCGTAACAGCAAAGCTGCATACCGGTTTCTGGGTAAAATCCTCAACAACGTGAAGAAGTGGCAGATCCCGCGATTCATCAACACGGATAAAGCGCCCGCCTATGGTCGCGCGCTTGCTCTGCTCAAACGCGAAGGCCGGTGCCCGTCTGACGTTGAACACCGACAGATTAAGTACCGGAACAACGTGATTGAATGCGATCATGGCAAACTGAAACGGATAATCGGCGCCACGCTGGGATTTAAATCCATGAAGACGGCTTACGCCACCATCAAAGGTATTGAGGTGATGCGTGCACTACGCAAAGGCCAGGCCTCAGCATTTTATTATGGTGATCCCCTGGGCGAAATGCGCCTGGTAAGCAGAGTTTTTGAAATGTAAGGCCTTTGAATAAGACAAAAGGCTGCCTCATCGCTAACTTTGCAACAGTGCCTTTTTTCCTGCGGTGTACGACGCCGACGCCGCTCAGGTCCTGATAACACTCCAACCATCTTATCGTTCTGACTGGTATTAAACATAGTTCCAAGACTACCTCTTATTTTAAGAGAGTCGAAGTGTCTGGTGATCTATGGGGCCAGTCTAGCCCTCTTCCAAGTGTAGGGAGATATAGTCAAAGTTTGCTTCTCCGCCGATGAGTCCGCCCTGCGTCGGATAGTCCGATTTTTTACCGGCGAAGCACGGCTCTCCTAACCCTATCTAAAGCGAATAACTTTTTTCAACAGGGCCGCGTGCCAATGCAAGAGCGATAGGCGCTCTACGCGCCAATTTGACCACTTAAAACAGGTAAATTGAGGGGTTGTAATGTGTTGATGTAACAGGCTTTTATTTTAATGTCTTGGCATATGTATAATGGTAGTCTAGCCCTCCTTTCAACAAGGAGTACTCATGGAAACCTACAATCATACATATCGGCACCACAACTTTTCACATAAAGACTTAAGTGATCTCACCTTCACCGCTTGCACATTCATTCGCAGCGACTTTCGACGTGCTAACTTGCGTGATACGACATTCGTCAACTGCAAGTTCATTGAACAGGGTGATATCGAAGGCTGCCACTTTGATGTCGCAGATCTTCGTGATGCAAGTTTCCAACAATGCCAACTTGCGATGGCAAACTTCAGTAATGCCAATTGCTACGGTATAGAGTTCCGTGCGTGTGATTTAAAAGGTGCCAACTTTTCCCGAACAAACTTTGCCCATCAAGTGAGTAATCGTATGTACTTTTGCTCAGCATTTATTTCTGGATGTAATCTTTCCTATGCCAATATGGAGAGGGTTTGTTTAGAAAAATGTGAGTTGTTTGAAAATCGCTGGATAGGAACGAACCTAGCGGGTGCATCACTGAAAGAGTCAGACTTAAGTCGAGGTGTTTTTTCCGAAGATGTCTGGGGGCAATTTAGCCTACAGGGTGCCAATTTATGCCACGCCGAACTCGACGGTTTAGATCCCCGCAAAGTCGATACATCAGGTATCAAAATTGCAGCCTGGCAGCAAGAACTGATTCTCGAAGCACTGGGTATTGTTGTTTATCCTGACTAATTGCTTTGATGTGTGATTTTAAACGCTCAAATTTATAAAACGAATAATATTGTCAACCTTGCAATAATAGACATAGGGACAACCATGTATAAATTTTTACCCTCAGGCGTCTTCACAATAGAGCCATATAGCAGGAGAGCATGAAAAACCTCGGGGCAGCCATCGAATGATGCCATCTACAGGGGTTAAAATAACCACCATCATTTCATAACAATACCTGCTGACTATGAAGATCTACGTCATCAAAATAGCAGTTCATGGAGTCAGTCCGATGGTCTGGCGTCGGCTGAGAATTGCTGCCGACACGTCACTGGCCGCGCTTCACTTCATTTTCCAGATAGTGCAGGGCTGGGGGGACGACCATCTCCATCAATTTCACATTTATGGCAAAGATTACGGTATCTCCTACGAAGGAGGCATCGGTTTTGTCGATAATCCGTTCCGGGTCGTGATTGATGATTTTGCTTTTGATGCTGGCGATCGCTTTACCTATGAATACAATTTCTTTGAGCACTGGCTTCATGACATTCGTGTTGAGGCCATTTATGAAAACTCTACGCTGAAAGCGCCGTTTTGTATAAGCGGCCATGGTATGCCCGGAGCCACAGCTGCGGATGAGTTCGATAAAACCCTGGCGTTTCTTGAAGCTATCGTTAATGCGGATGATGAAACAACGGTCGGCGAGATCCGCCCTTTTGCTGACGACCTGGATGCTGTCAGGTTCAACCGCCACAAAATCAACCGGCAACTGAGCAGGCTCGACCTTGCATCTCCGGTACTGGAGCCTGAAGTTATCTGGCTGGGCCGTCGTCGCTGACTGATGTCTATAAAGGTATACGTTTTCAGCATGCCTCTCAGATCCCCGAAAAAATGTCTATAAACCTCCCTAAATCAGTGTTTATGGATTATTCTTTAAATCTCTATGATGTTTAAAGACCTTCCGGAGGTTTTGCGTGCAATATGCCTACATCAGGGTAAGCTCGGCCGATCAGAATACGGCCCGTCAGGAAGAGGCATTGTCAAAGGCGGGTTTTCAGCCTGATAAAATTTGTGTTGAGCATGCCAGCGCGAAGGACACAAACCGCCCGGGGTTACAGGAACTCCTGGGGCAATTACGCCCTGGTGATACGCTTCTGGTTCATTCCATCGATCGCCTTTGCCGGAATATGTCGGATATGTGCGCTGTCACCACCCGGCTTCGTGACCAGGGCGTTACCCTTATTTTTCTGAAAGAGCAGCTGACGTTCAGCGCCGGCACAAACAATCCGATGCAGGAACTGCAGCTGCACATGATGTCGGCATTCAGCCAGTTTGAACGAGCCTTACTGAAGGAAAGGCAGGCCGACGGCATCGCCGCGAAAAAAGCACGGGGTGAAAAAACAGGGCGCCCCGGCGCCGATATCAAAAAGATCCAGGAAATTGACGCACTCAGAAGCAGAGGGGTCAGGCTCAGGATCGCCTGCGACCATGCGGGCCTTGGCGTTTCCACATATTATAAGCTTCGTCACCAGATGAACAACCAGTAGCCGGGAGATAGTCATCCACCACAGCAGGAGGCAATGATGCAACTGACGCTCCAGATAGTCATCACCGATGAATCAGGCTCCAGTCGAACGGAGGAACTGATGACAATCCAGAAATCAGGGGAGACCCGGAACGACATCGGATTATCGGTGTCAGAATCCAAGCTGTTGCTGAATACGGTCCAGCAGTCGGTGGTCCAGCTGCAGGCAGACGAATATACTCAACACCATATCCGGTGCCCTCACTGCCTTGCTGCGCGCAGAATCAAAGGCAAACAGAAAATACGGTACCGGACGCTGTTTGGCGTTATTCCGGTATCCGGGCTTCGGGTGTACCGGTGCCGTTGTGAAGAGAGTGATACAAAGACAGTCAGTTTGCTCAGCGACTGGGCCGGCGATTATTCTCACCCGGCACTGAAATATATTGAAACCCGCTGGGCCTCGATGATCTCCTATGAAATGACGACTCGTCTGCTGAAAGATATTCTGCCGGTGGGCCACAGCCTGAATGCCTCAACGGTGAGGAATCATTTATGCCAGGTGGCGCAGCGTCTTGACGCTGAGGCTGAAGCTCATTCAGGTTTTCTTTCCGGCTGCCCCCGCGACTGGGGGAACCTGCCCAGGCCAGGAAAACCGCTTGTGGTGGGTATAGATGGTGGTTATGTTCGCGATCGGGATGACAAAAAGCGTAATTTTGAAATTATTGCCGGGAAGTCTTTTTCCGTTGGTGCGCCTGCTGACACCCGCCGCTTCGGTTTTGTTCAGAAGGATGACTGTCATCCGGAACGCAGGCTCATGACCCACCTTTCAGCGCAGGGAATGCAGGCCAACCAGCAGATATTTTTTCTGTCCGACGGCGCGGATAATCTCAGGGACCTCCAGTTCGGTATGTACCCTGAGTCAACGCATGTGCTGGACTGGTTTCATATCACCATGAGGCTGACGGTGCTCATGCAATATGCCCGGGGACTGCTGGTATCAGATCCAGAGGCGGGGAGTAAAGTTCTGGCACTGCTGGAAAGCATTAAACGATATCTCTGGCATGGCAATGTTGTCGCTGCGCTGGAACATATTGATAATTGCGTTATGTATTGCGATGACCCTGAACTCAGCTATCCTAGCCTGAAATCCCTGCAAAAACATCTGGATGAAATGTATACCTACATCCGGAATAATAAGATGATGATCCCAAACTACGGCGAAATGCGTCGGTACGGAGAGCCGGTATCAACCGCGTTTGTGGAATCCACGATCAATGAAGTGATCGCCAGACGAATGGCCAAAAAGCAGCAGATGCAGTGGAGCAGAAAAGGGGCTCATTATTTGTTACAGACCCGGACCGCCGTTTTGAATAACGAACTGCAGGATAAATTTGTCTGCTGGTATCCGGGTTTTCAAAGTGACGGGAAGGGACCAGCGATGGCAGCATAGCTCACGCTGCCCCAATATTTTTTATGCTCTCTCTATGTGGGGGTCGCCTCAGAAAACGGAATCTATGGTCACTCCCGTTTTTGCAACACCGATTTTGACGACAAGTTGGCTTGCTTGAATCTATCCGGCGTCTGAATGGGATTTTATTCCCGCGCCTCGATGAGTTCCGCGCCTGATGAACCTCCAGAAAATATACGGCTTCAATGAGCCTTTCCGTTTTACAGGTTCCTCAACAGGCCGGTGGGCCGTTAGTATCATCAATATCAGTATTCGCAAAACCAGATGAATGATTGTTTAAACTGGTGTATTTCTGCCTTTATGCTTCGTAAGTTTGCTGTCGCGCCGTCAGTGCCCAGGCTATTCTGGCCAGCTTGTTTGCCAGAGCACAGGTGACGACAAAGTTGCTTTTCCGACACAACAACTCCCTGACCCAGTCGGCCAACTTGCCAGACTGGTGTTCCAGTTTTTGTATGAATACCCTGGCACACTGAACCAACAAAGTTCGGATCTTTTTGTTGCCCCGCTTGCTAATCCCTAACAATGTCGTCCGACCTCCCGTGCTGTACTGTCGGGGTACCAGCCCTGTTGCCGCCGCAAAGTCACGGCTGCTGGCGTACTGCTTCCCGTCGCCAATCTCAGTTGAAATAGTACTGGCAGTCAGCGTTCCAACGCAGGGAATACTCAGCAAGCGCTGTCCAACCTCATCTTCGTCCAACTTTCGTTTCAACTGAGATTCCAGATCTTTAATCTGCTCAACAAGATAGTGATAATGCTGTTGTAATTTCAGCAGTAACTGGCTGAGATAAAGAGGCAAACTACTGTCCTCAAGAAGGGTACTCAGTCGACTAATAACGGCAGCACCTCGCGGAACGCTGATACCAAATTCCAGCAGAAAAGCATGCATCTGATTAGTTGTTTTCACCTTATCCTGAACCAGGGATTCACGGACACGATGCAGAGCTCGCATTGCCTGCTGAGATTCGGTTCTGGGCTGCACGAAACGCATAGATGGACGTGATGCTGCTTCACAGATAGCTTCAGCATCAACGAAGTCATTTTTGTTGCTTTTAACGAATGGGCGGACAAATTGCGGTGATATCAGCTTTGGAAAATGCCCTAACTCTTCCAGCTTGCGTGCCATAAAGTGAGAACCGCCACAGGCTTCCATCGCGATGGTTGTTGCCGGGCATGTCGCCAGAAATTCGATTAGCTTTGGTCGGGTGAATTTTTTACGGTAAACGGCCTTCCCACGATGATCCTGACAATGAATATGGAAAGAGTTCTTACCCAGATCGATACCAATAAGCGCAATGTTTTCCATGATGGTTCTCCGAATGAAAGCCTGTCCTCAGCATAGTACTGGGAAGGAGGGAGTGACCATCTCATTAAATAAAGCACGCTAAGCCGGTTGCAGCGGTCGTAGCGGCCTGAACTTGCCCGCGCCGATCTTGGCGCTGCTGCGCCAGAGGTAATCGCCGGTGAGGTTGATGTGCTCCCAACCGAGCGGCGACAGGTACTGCAACAGCGCGTCATCAACGGCATGGCCGTTGCCACGCAGCGCGTGCGCAGCCCGTTCCAGATAGACCGTGTTCCACAACACGACGGCAGCCGTTACCAGATTGAGGCCGCTAGCCCGGTAGCGCTGCTGCTCGAAACTGCGGTCGCGGATTTCACCCAGGCGGTTGAAAAACACTGCCCTGGCCAGCGCATTGCGCGCCTCGCCCTTGTTCAGGCCGGCATGCACGCGGCGGCGCAGTTCCACGCTTTGCAGCCAGTCCAGGATGAACAGCGTGCGCTCGATGCGGCCCAGCTCGCGGAGCGCCACGGCCAGGCCGTTCTGGCGTGGGTAGCTGCCGAGCTTTCGGAGCATCAGGGAGGCCGTCACCGTGCCCTGCTTGATCGAGGTGGCCAGCCGCAGGATTTCGTCCCAATGGGCGCGGACGTGCTTGATGTTGAGCGTGCCGCCGATCATGGGTTTCAGCGCGTCATAGGCGGCGTCGCCCTTCGGGATGTAGAGCTTGGTGTCGCCCAGGTCGCGGATGCGCGGCGCGAAGCGGAAGCCCAGGAGGTGCATCAGGGCGAAGACGTGATCGGTGAAGCCCGCCGTGTCGGTGTAATGCTCCTCGATCCGCAAGTCGGACTCGTGGTACAGCAGGCCGTCGAGCACGTAGGTCGAATCGCGCACGCCGACGTTCACGACCTTGGTGTGAAATGGCGCGTACTGGTCAGAAATGTGGGTGTAGAACGTCCGCCCTGGGCTGCTCCCGTATTTCGGGTTGATGTGGCCGGTGCTCTCGGCCTTGCTGCCGGTGCGGAAGTTCTGGCCGTCCGACGATGAGGTGGTGCCGTCGCCCCAGTGCTCGGCGAAGGGATGGCGGAACTGTGCGTTGACCAGATCGGCCAGCGCCGCCCCGTAGGTTTCGTCGCGGATGTGCCAGGCTTGCAGCCAAGCCAGCTTGGCGTAGGTCGTGCCGGGGCAAGACTCCGCCATCTTGGTCAGGCCCAGGTTGATCGCGTCGGCGAGGATCGTGGTCAGCAACAGGTTCTTGTCTTTGGCCGGGTCGCCCGATTTCAGATGCGCGAAATGCCGAGTGAAGCCCGTCCATTCGTCCACCTCCAGCAGCAGTTCGGTGATCTTGACGTGCGGCAGGATCATTGCCGTCTGGTCGATCAGCGCTTGGGCGGTGTCGGGTACCGCCGCGTCGAGCGGCGTGATCTTCAAGCCTGACTCGGTGATGATGGCGTCCGGCAGCTCGTTGGCCGTCGCCATACGGTTGACGGTGGCAAGCTGTGTTTCCAGCAGCGTCAGCCGGTCGTTCAGGTACCGGTTGCAGTCGGTGGCCACGGCCAGCGGCAATTCGCTGGCCTGCTTGAGGCTGGCGAATTTCGCGGGCGGCACCAGGTAGTCCTCGAAGTCCTTGAACTGGCGCGACCCCTGCACCCAGATGTCGCCGGAACGCAACGCGTTCTTCATCTCCGACAGCGCGCACAGTTCGTAGTAGCGCCGGTCGATGCCGGTGTCGGTCATGACCAGCTTCTGCCAGCGCGGCTTGATGAACTCGGTCGGCGCGTCGGCGGGCACCTTGCGGGCGTTGTCGCTGTTCATGCCGCGCAGCACCTCGATGGCGTCGAGCACGTCCTTCGCGGCGGGAGCGGCCCGCAGCTGGCACTGTTGCAAAGTTAGCGATGAGGCAGCCTTTTGTCTTATTCAAAGGCCTTACATTTCAAAAACTCTGCTTACCAGGCGCATTTCGCCCAGGGGATCACCATAATAAAATGCTGAGGCCTGGCCTTTGCGTAGTGCACGCATCACCTCAATACCTTTGATGGTGGCGTAAGCCGTCTTCATGGATTTAAATCCCAGCGTGGCGCCGATTATCCGTTTCAGTTTGCCATGATCGCATTCAATCACGTTGTTCCGGTACTTAATCTGTCGGTGTTCAACGTCAGACGGGCACCGGCCTTCGCGTTTGAGCAGAGCAAGCGCGCGACCATAGGCGGGCGCTTTATCCGTGTTGATGAATCGCGGGATCTGCCACTTCTTCACGTTGTTGAGGATTTTACCCAGAAACCGGTATGCAGCTTTGCTGTTACGACGGGAGGAGAGATAAAAATCGACAGTGCGGCCCCGGCTGTCGACGGCCCGGTACAGATACGCCCAGCGGCCATTGACCTTCACGTAGGTTTCATCCATGTGCCACGGGCAAAGATCGGAAGGGTTACGCCAGTACCAGCGCAGCCGTTTTTCCATTTCAGGCGCATAACGCTGAACCCAGCGGTAAATCGTGGAGTGATCGACATTCACTCCGCGTTCAGCCAGCATCTCCTGCAGCTCACGGTAACTGATGCCGTATTTGCAGTACCAGCGTACGGCCCACAGAATGATGTCACGCTGAAAATGCCGGCCTTTGAATGGGTTCATGTGCAGCTCCATCAGCAAAAGGGGATGATAAGTTTATCACCACCGACTATTTGCAACAGTGCCGTCCAGCGGATATCAGCGCTGAAAGATGATGGCTGAGCGTGGAGGCAGGAATCTCAAGGTGCTTCTGCAGTTCGCCAACCGGCAGGCCTTCATGACCCGCCCTGACCAGCTCCCGGTATATGCTGAGACGTGTCGGGTGGCCCAGTTCTCGAAGTGCGTTTGCAGCAGTGTTTAAATCCATAATACCTCCTTTATCTATATTTCCAGAATAATAGAAATATAGCCTGCGTCAATCGTTTCTGCCGTGAGGGTACCGCTTTCCCAATCATGCTCTGTCCGCCAGGTTATGGGGGGCAGAGCCAGAGCACTACCGAAATCCTTGCGAATACCCGTGCAGGGAATAATTTCCGCCCCCTTTATGGCCGGAAAAAAAACTGATAAACGTCGCCTTTTCAGAAGGTTGCTTTCTTAACGTGGTTTTTCGCATGGTTGGACCTCAGACCCCATATAGGCAGCGCTAAGGGCAATCCGTGGGTACAGGATATTAACCACCGCGTTACTTTGTGGTTGCCCTGGCGGATAGGCTTTGTACGAGGAGGGAACCATTCTATTGCCAGCGGCGTTCTGGCCGGTGAGGGTGAGGTAATACCCGATACGGTTTATGATATGCGGTATTTGCTCGATATTGTCAGCACTGACGGGTATTACTGGTACATGAGCGGGAAGATCTGCGAGAGAGTCAGTGACTACCGTACAGCCGCCTTTTTTGAAATAGGCCGCCTGCTTACACTGTGATTCCTTCAAAATATCTCAACGAAATTTCCCGACACCTGTTTAAGCTATCTTGCTGATATTTCTGTTTTTCGATTTTTGCCGGCGCGATGCCGGCGACGTTGGCCAGCTGCCCCGTGCGCGATACTGAGATCAGTTTCTTTGAACAAAAAAAACCGCCTTTCGGCGGTCAGTATTCAGTAGCTGGAACGGTAGTCTCTCCCCCGATTCCAGCGGTCTTGCCAGTGTTCGAGGAATGATTCAGCGAGCTTAGGCATGTTCCAGATCACCACCGCATTCTCCGAGTTTTTCGTTTCGGCCGCTTTGGTGAAATTAAAGCTGCCAGTTTCAACGGTCACATTATCCACGATGATCACCTTGTCATGCTGGATAGGGAAATCACTGTCAGTACGCAAAGGGATGCCGCTGTTCGCTATGTAGTTCATGGCCGCAATGCTGGCGCGCCCCGTATTGCCCCTTTCATCAATTACGATTTTCACATCAACTCCCCGTTTTTTGGCTGCTACCAGTGCCTTCATAATATCCGGGGCGGTAAAAGAATAAGCCATCATCCGTATCGAGGTTTTTGCGGAGTCAATGGCGCTCAGGACGAGAACGCGGGCGCTTCCTTCAGGCGAGTAGCCAACCTGAACGGATGGTTCCACCGCAAAGGCGGGCAGGGCGGCTGTCGTAAATGCTGCGGCCAGAAGCCAGGTTGCTAAGTTTTTCATTACAGGCTCCCGTTCACACACTGCATTTTATATTCAGGGTCAAAATAAATTTCTTTGATTTTCCGCTTTTCCATATGCACCACAACGTCAATGGTGGAGTAGAGCATTCGCATAATATCGCTCATATCGAGCATACGGCCGATAGGGGTCGCCTTGATAAGCAGCCCAATACGGTTAAAGGCATCGCGCGCAGAGTTAGCGTGCGTTGACATAACACCGCCTGGATGGCCGGTATTAAGTGCTTTAAGATAATCCCACGCAGCATCATCCCTAAGCTCAGTCATGATGATACGGCCCGGTGTCAGACGCATACAGGCTCGCAGGGCATCAGTGGCGCTGACGCGGCCGATCTTTCCTGCATCGCCGTACATCATATAAACGGCTTCTACAACGTGATCGACCGTGACTTCGTGAACGTCCTCTAAAATAATTACACGCTCGTCTTTATGTAGCGATTTTAACAGCGCGCGCGTGAGTACCGTTTCCCCGACCCGACCCGGTTTCACCGCAGATCACGATAGTGCGTTTCTTCTCAACGGCGGTTTGCAGGAATGCGGGCCATTTTTCGCTGCTGTGCAGCTCTTTAAGGAAAAAATCATCATCCGTTAGGCTTTGCTTGCTGCCGGTAATCTTCCGGCAGTCACTGAAAATCCCCTCGCTGGTCAGCTGCTCCAGATTTTTATCGGCCGCCAAATCCTTACGAAACGCTACGGCCGTTGTACCGTCAATCACCGCAGGGGGCAGACAGATAACGCCCCTGATCCCGCCAGGCAGGATCACGTCATTAATGGCCTGCATGGTCAGCTTGTTGCTGCTCACCAACGATTTAGCAAGGTTCCTAATAAAATCTGCCGTAATTGCCGCGTTCTGCACAACCCTGCGGCCGCTGAACGTATCACAGATAACTTCCTGAAAGCAGTTAATGCGAATTTCAAAAACAGTAGGATCTTCTAAATACTCGCGCAGTGGGCCAAGTTGATAGAAATGCATCAGTCATGATTACTCCTGAAGAAAAGCGGGCGCTAAGCGCCCACTTTTTTAGTTGTCTGCGAGCGTATAAACGCCGCTGAAATCGAGGTCGCGGGCAACAAAAATGCTCACCGCATCACCCTGCTGATCGTAGAGGGTAGGGGGGATAGACATGTAAGAGCGAAGTGCTTCAGACGCCAGCTGCTCACCGCTGTTTTCTGTGCTGTTGTACTGAATGTTATTACTCTGCGTCTGGTTAACCAGCGCCGTTAAGGTGTCAGAGAACAACGAAATCATGATCGCACCACGCAGACGCTCCCACATATGGGTATCCACCTGGCCCGGAATCCCCGCGCTGCCGAGTGAGTTCGTTCCGGCACTGTCAATATTAACGATTGTCCCGTCCTGGTCATTGCGGATACGCTCCCAGAGAACAAACACGCGCGCCTGGCCGTCTTTGATACCACCGGTAATCTGCCCGTCAACCCATGAGCCTTTATCAATCAGCCTAACGAGTCCATCAGCTGAGTAAACGTCCTGTGAAACCCGGCAGGAAACCTGACCCGGAACAGTGGTATCCAGCTCGGTGCCGGTACCACAGGGGATCATTTTGCCTTTCGGAACAGTCAGGCTGGGATTAGCCATGACTCCAGCGCGGCTAGCCTTCAGCCTTGCAGGAGTCAGGTTTTTAGCGAGTGCTGAACTACCTTCGCTTGTTTCGTTGTCCTGGGGCTGCACTCCGGGACTATTGCTTGTAGCCGCCTGATTAGTCTGGGCCAGCTCGCCGCCCAGACGACGCTGCATAGCCAGTTCTTCAGGCGAAGGTTCTTTACGCTTATTAGAGGTACGCGCGGCGGTATTGCTGCTGCCCGCATCTGCATCTGCCTGTGCGGCAGCCTGCACAGCACGGGCATCAGTGGCGCTATTCTGCGCAGTTGCAGGTTTATTAACATCAGGATCGCTGTTAAAGCTGTAGTTTGGCAGTGTATTGGCCTGTTGCGCTTTACCACCGTCTTATCAGCTTCAGCTTTAGCCGGGGTGCGAATTTTACCCATGACCGTAATCCCGATGAATACCAAAGCAAGCAGCGCCATCAGTATGACAAAGGCTTTCATACCAGGAGCCGAACGGCGGTTACTGCCTTTAAATCCGCCACGCTCGCTTTCAAATTCACCGTCTCCGGTGTTTTCATCGAGTTCCTGATCTACATCGACACTTTTACGGGCCATCAGTTATCCTCCCCAATTTGAACCCTGCGCACATCCGGGGAAGCCGTACCGGTTGCTACCGCACCGGCGCCCGGTGCGAAATTATTATTACGAACGCCAACGACTTTATCGCCCAGACGAATACGCCACTCTTTAGCGACGGTTTCCACCTCGATGATGTTGCGGTTCTCACCCACAACATGAGAGTTAGGCAGCGTTTCTTTGCCACTGGCCGAGATCATGTAGACCTGCGGTAACTCCGCATTGGCCGGAAACTCAAACCGGGTAAAGCGGTAGTTATCCCAGACGTGAACCGGCTGGATGCTGCGCATTTCAGGCTGTTCGCTCATTACGTACTGATAGTTCTTCGCCCCCGCAAAAGCCGTCTGCTTCAGCTTCTGCGTAATGCGTTTTTTATCAGCCGCGCTTTTGGCTTTTTCCTGCTGCTCAAACGGATATTCATAGGTCAGCTGAAGAACGGCCTGGCGCACAGCCCACGGCGTTTCAATAAAGGATTTTGATACCGTACCGTCTGCATTTTTCTTCGTTTCTTCACCGATGAAATGGAGGACGATGTTATAGGTGCGCTTATCGGTGACGATCACCAGGTTGGTATCACTCATGGCCTGTTTCGGCTTCACAAAAAAATGGTTCATTTTGTGCGCAAACGTCCAGCTTTCAGAATCGCCAAAAGCATGAGTGATATAGGTTTCGTCAGGCGCGACAACAATGTGGGTAGCCACACCGGCGATAGCGTCAATTTTGACCACATTAACAGGGTTATAAACAACGCTTTTAATGCGATAGTCATAAGGAGAATTGCGGCCAACCTCAAGCGCCATAACGTTAGTGGCCGCGCCTCCCAGGACTGACAAAACGACTGCTGAAAGAAGTAGTTTTTTCATGGGGCAGCCCTCAGTTAACTTCAGGGTTGACGCGATAACTCGTCACGCGGAAACCCAGCGGGTTGACATAACGCTGCTCAGCATTCATCGCCAGCGATTTATATTCATACCCCATAATGGCAATCCAGCGCTGCGGCTGATCATCAACGGGATTGCTGCGCACGCGGCGAACCGTAGTAAAGCGTATCGTTGCTACGCCGTGCGGTTTATCGAGGATCACAGAGTTAATCTTCACGCGGGTCGTTTCACTGTCGCCCAGAACCTTATCAAGACCGTTGCGGCCCTTGAACTTGCTCTGGTAAGACTCTGCCACGTTCGGCGTGGACATTAAGCCAACGGCCGTATAGTCGACCTGAACTGAATAGAAGTCATAGCTCTCACGGTGAATGACATATTGTGTCAGCCAGAACTTATCAATTTCGTCACCATAAGAGGTCTGGTCGCGGGTCAGCTTGACCTGCTGTACTTCGTGAGTGGCCTCGTTGAGCGTTAGCAGATGTGCGGGGATTGGCTGGCTGTACTTATGCACCACGTAACCAACTAAAGAGAGTGCAAAAACAGTTACCACCGCTGAACCGGTGGCAACCATCCAGGCGGTACGCCGGGACTTCAGCACTTCATCCATCAGATCAACTTCAAGCCCTTTACGGCTTTCGTTGAACTCTTTAATGGCTTCACGTGTAAGCCCTGTTTTTTTATTAGCTTTCATTTGCACCACCTTGCGTATCAACCGGGATTGTTTTGTTTACTGGAACGGTGTTGCTCCAGTCCGGCTCCGGTGGCGGTTTATGCCCGCTGGAACAGGCGCTAATCAGAAGAACTCCCATAAGCAATAAGCTGCGCATTACGGCATCCATTATCGGTTGTTGAACGTACTAATTATAATAAGTCGCCGAAACTTGCAATTTCAACGACTTTTGTTTTAATTTTATGCAGCCTTCTTCCCGCGACTGCCCCTTGCCTTACCACTTAAATTAGAACCACTGCTTCCTCCGCTGTTGCTGCCACTTCCTCCACCTGCCGATTGCTGGCCGCCGCCACTGTTACCGCCTCTGAACGCATTACCGCCAAACATGCCGTGGCTGCCCATATTGCCAAGCGCCTGCATGGAAGAACCCGTAGAGCGTGCGGCGTCAGCAACTCCGGCGCTGATACCGCTACCCCAGCTGGCGGCAATTTGCGGAATCTGGAACAGAACGAAAACGGAAATGACCGTCAGTAATAAGGCGGAGATAGAACCAGTGATTGATGAGTAAGCGGCATCAGAGTTCATCGAGGACAGGAGGTTGTCGAACATCTGCATGATGAAACCAAACACGAGCGCAAGAATGACGACGACAAGGCCATAGTTAATGACCGACGCCAGCCAGCGAGCAAAGATGTTTTTTGTCGCTCCCCACAGCAGGCAGAAGATTGCAATCGGGCCAAAACAAAGCGTAACGGCCAGAAGGATCTTAGCCATGATCACAAAGCCCGCACCGAGGCCGCCCAGCACAACGGTAGCAATCATCATAATGCCGCCAATGGCATACGCGGCCAGGCCGCTCGATGAAAACACGTCTGCGGCTTCCCATGCGGTGTTGACGATCTTGATACCTTTTTCAATACCGCTATCAATAATCGCCGGTACGCCACTTGCACCGACTTTATTAGGGGCAGACAGTATCCCGGCAAAATCATCCGGCAGGTGAAGCGCCACGTTGACCAGTTCCTGTTGATACCAGCCGCCCGCCGTTGCAAAGCTCAGGATAAGGGCTATGGAAAGATACTCTTTAATCAGCGAACTCAGGCTGTCGCCCGCCCCCGGATTAAACGCTGAGTACATCCCCTGAACCATCAGCTTGATTGTCAGACAGGTGGCAATCAGAGGCGTTACATCAGAGATAATGGTGGCAACATTGGCGCTCACCATTGACGTAATCGCCCCGTCTACTTTTGCGAAAATGTCTGCGACTAGGGTGAATGCCATATTGCCTCCTTACTCCTAAATTTTCGGTGAATTGATTTCGCCGTCTTTTTTGCCGAACACAAACAGCTGACGATCGGCTTCGCGCGCGTTTTTGCAATCAGGTTTCTGAAGTTCATCCGCGTCTTTCTTGCATTCCTGAATTGTTGCCTTGCGCTCTTTCTCATGTTTTTTGTACCACTCCACGTCATGCGAGGCATCGCAGGCCACCAGGAGGAAAGGGATAACAAGCAGTAGTTTTTTCATAATTACCTCAGTTAATTGAAGGTGACGCGGTAACGTCCCCGCCGGTTCCAAAAACAAAATTGTGGGTGGCACGTTCTTTCTGCGCACGTAATAGCTTGTCCTGTGACTGCTGCAACATGTTCATCAGATTCAGCTTCGCCTGCTCACCCTGAATAGCACCCTGTGACGTCTGGATATACGGGCCTGTAAGTCAGCAATCGATTTCAGGTCTGGAGTCGTTTTAATCTGCTCCGTCAGCTCCTGCATATCGGTTAGTTCCTGCATCTGGTTGTTGTAGGCTTTTTCTGCCATAACGCGGTCATAAGCGCCTTTTTCAGCCAGCTTTTTGTTCATGTAGGTAATTGCTTCGCTGGGCGTCATGTCGTCAACTTCCGCATTAAACTGGCCCATCATGCTGTTAACTGAAGGCGTGACGGAAGAACTGGAGTTCATGGCGTCGCTGTAGATCTCCTTCCAGTTGTCCGGCAAATTATTTGCCAGCGTGCTGGTAGACGTCCCCAGCAGATCGCCCAGGTTGGTTGTCTTTGCCATCGACTCATACATATTTTTCTGCGTTTGCAGCTGGCTTTTAAGCTGCTCCAGCTGCTGCGCCATTTGCTGAAGCTGCTCGACCTGTTTAGCCAGCTCAGTAGGGTTGGTCACGATGATGCCTGCGGAAGCGCTTTGCGCGCCTCCCAGAATCATCAGGCCGGTGGTCAGCAATACTGCCGTCAGTGTTTTTTTCATGGTGTTTTGCCTCGTTGTTAAGCCGTCAGGCGCCAGTATTCTTTGAGCCATACTTCAGGGTCATTACCGAGCCGTTCAACCAGCTCATGCGCAATTTCGGCGTTTTGTGGTTCACCGGACAACACGCTAAGAACGTTGTCCATTGTCTTAATATCTGCATCAATATCGTCGCTGTTGCGAGGGTAGAGATTGAAAGAAGCAATCGCAGACTGTTGCCCTTGTTTAACCAGGAACTGTCTGGAGTGTTCGGTAATCGACATCAGCGCGTCGTATTCAGCATCAGTAAGGAAGGCATAATCCTCTCGGATAGCTTCCGGATCGCGCAGGCAGATTTTTGTGACGGTCTGCGACATGATCGTGCGGCCAATACGGCTGGACAGCGCATCGTTCGGCTCCTGCGTGGCAAACACATAGATAGCGTCTTTCTTACGGTCAGTTTTGATACCACGCTTAACTTCACGCTCGATAACCGGATCGTCAAGGTAGGCGTGGAACTCGTCAAAGCACTGAATGACGCGGCGTTTGCCGTCGATGGAGTCACGTACCCGGTACAGAAGGTACATCATGAGCGGAGTACGGGCCGGGCTGGATACTTCCTCTTTGGCTGCGATAAACTCGGATAAATCGAAGCCAAAAATATCATTCGCGCTGAGATCCAGGCTGTCTTTATCATTGTCAAACAGCCAGCCATACTGGCCTTCGCGCGTCCATTCGCGCAGCAGCCCTTTCAGTGATACGCCATTTTCCACAACTTCATTCACGTACCCGTCCAGGATAGTAACGGTGCGCGCCTCGCGTGGAATAAGTGAGCCTTCCCCCATAACCGCATCAACGCCTTCAGCCAGTTCGGTAGCCATCGTTGCGCTGATAGGCCCGTTATTGGTGGTTTCCACACAAATGCGGAACAGGTTTTTAATGAGGGCAATATTGCGTTTGGTCGGTTCAATCTGAAGCGGGGCAAACCCGGACGGCATACCCTGTTGCAGAACTTTATAGTAGCCACCAACGCTTCGAATGAATGAACGGCTCCATACCGCGGTCACGGTCATAAACAAAAAGCCGCGGGTTGTACTTCATTGACTGCGCCAGCAGGAAGTTAAGCAGCGTGGTTTTACCTTCCCCCGACATACCCGTTATTAACGCATGGCCCAGCGGGCGTTTACCGTAGGAAAGTTCTTCAAGCGGGGTCACATGGAAATTAAAATAGAGTGGCGTACCGCTGATCGTGCGGAACATGGTCAGCGCTGGCCCCCACGGGTTATTGTCAGGCTTGCCACGCATAAAATTGTGGAACGGGCTGAAGTGCAGGAAGTTCCATGAGTTTATCGGAACCGGGCGCGGCGCCCATTTCTGGTTGCCAGGCAGTCTCGCATAATATGCAGCCTCAGAGGCCAGGCTGATAGTCCCGCCAACCACGCCACAGCCGGTTAGCATAACCTTCACACGACGCGCTTTGCGCTGTACCGCGTTTTGGTCATTATCCCAGACATGCACGGTTCCATGATGGTAGCCCATCACGAACTCTCTGGACGTCAGCATATCGAGCGCAGTACCAAGCTGTGCCAGCTGGCTTTGCGCACGGTCGCGCGTTTCCTGCAAAGATTTTTCCTGATGCGTCAGAAACGTTTTAGCTGAAGATTCAGAGAGGCAAGAAAAACTCTGCGTCAGAAGGTATTCAAAATCGGCTTCTTTAAGCATGTTAAGCTGGCCTGGCTCTGTATCTTCTTCGTATTCACGAAATTCAATGCCGGTGGTATAGAAGTTGTGATCTACCGTTCTGATCTGGACAACATCCCCCCACAGGGAGCTAACAGGGCGGTTGTCCATGATGTACTCACGGATACGATCACGGCAAACAGGCACGATGGCCCATTCCATATTTGCGAGGAAATAAAGGAACTCCAGCGCTTTTGAATAAGCGTGAGCCTGCGAAGGTTCAGGCTCGTTGCGTTCGATAACAACAATGGCTTCGTCAAAAATGTCTGATTCATCGACTTCAGCAAGTTCTTCACGTTCTTTTTTTTTATCAGGCGCAGGAATTTCAACACCGCGTTTGTCACGATAATAGATACCCAACTGCTGAATGCCATACGGCTTCATTGCTTCCAGGATTTGTTCAGAAATATCTTCCAGACCTTCAAGCGCCTCATTCTGCATTTGCTGAATTTCGTCACGAGTCGGCTTTTCAAATTTCGCCAGAAACTTCTGTGTTTTATCCCCTACCTGTTTGTAAATAACGGTCAGATAAAGGTCATTAATCAGCTGCTTGGAATCACCGTGCAGCTTACGGTTATATTGATCAACATAAGCAGGGAAAAAATGGTCATACTCACCATCCGGGTACTCTTTAGCCTCATGGTGATATTCATGCGTCCACAGCTCTACATGGTCTGTTCCGAAGCTCTTGACCAGCGTATTAAGGTCTTTATGCCAGGTGACCAGTTCCCGATCTGATGCGCAGTCATGTGTGCGGCCATCCAGCTTGAAAAAAGCCATCAGATCGCCGTTTTCCATCGAAATCACGTAATCATTGAGGTGATAAGAATAGGGCAAATACTTTTTATTTACTGATGGCTCCTTACGGTAGGCATCAATTTTTTTTGGCTTCGTAGCGGTGGCAGCTCTCATTATTTTAAACCCTTACGTTTGTAGTCAACAGAGGAATAAGACGATCCTCCCCACTGCTTAAACGGAGAATCAAACCAATTACTGAATTTGGTTTTCAACCACAGGCCCATAATTCGAAACATGCGGTCGTCATATTTTGTTAATGCAGCTGAAGGAATCCACAAAAAGACGAACACCAGAATCGCCCACATATGAATAATCATAAAAAGCGAGGCAGAAATCATGAATATCATCATAGCTACATTACGTGGTACACCCAGCGCGCGAGGTAAGCGAGTCGCACCTTTGAAAAGCGGTCTTTTCCCGTCAACGAACATCTTTGTAGTCCTCACTTTGGGGGACAAAAGTCCCCCCTTTTCGCGTTGTTCAGCTTCCTACGCCCGTCAGGGAAACCAGAAATGATGCAGAACCAATACCAATCAGCGAGATTACGATACGAGGAATAAAGCTGGCTGGGATTACGTGAAGCATCCACATAAAGCAACTAACCATGATCGCAATAGCACAACCAATTGGAATCCATGTGCTCAACCACGTCTGGATTGATGTAGCGGTTGATTCACCAGTATCGGTGCCAGCGGCCAGCGCAATTTGCGGCAGGGCAATGGACAAAACGCCCATAACTACCGCAGGGCCATACTTCTTAAACAACGTGGTCATACTTTCTCCTTACTCACTATCTTCTGTTGATTGCAGATTTAACCGGCATTCTTCAACGCCACACTTATCTTTCAAAAACTCTGCCAGTAGCCTTAAATCAGCCCAGGTTCGTAGCTCATGCTCTTTGTTAACCCTAATGGAACATGCGATCTGGCCCAGCTGTTCATCGTCTATCTGAAAAACGGGATACCACTTCTTTAATGAAACCCGTTCTATCGTTACCTCCTTCACTTTTCCTGCTTCAAATAGCTCCAGGATCTGTGATTGCAATACAAGGTACAAACGTTCCATCCATAACCTCATTCCCCCTTCGCTGTTTCCTGTCTGGTTAAAAAGGCATCCGTATTATTTCGGCTGAAGGCATCGCCATCACCCGAACCAAAAACATCTTGTTCACCGTCATACTGCGGCGCCGTACTTTTTGCCTGCTGAGGCTCAGTCGCGGTGCTGTCCTCACTGGTCTGGCCGTCAGGTAGCAGCGTAGGGATTTTCAAATCAGTTGATTGACGCGCCACGTTGATAACTTTCGTGACATACCCGTTAGAAATCCCGTTTGTGAGTGAGCCGGTGTTGTAGCAGGAAAGCGCGTGTCTCAGCGCAACCTGCCCGGCTGGGTAGGATTTCAGGGCGCTATCATAACAGGCTTTAAGGATGGTCTGGCTCGCCCGCAGGTTGATGCAGGGTTTGAAAATATCGTCAACCGAAAGACCCAGGCCCACTAAATTATTTGAGTTAATTTGTGCAAGGCCCATATCAAAACTTTTATTATCCTTCAGCAGAACTTTCGCAACGCTGACGGCCTCAGCTTCAGTACGCGGTTGCTGTTTTAACTGAATACTACCGTTAATATTGATCCTGTACGGCCCATTTGAGGACTCATGGCCGACGATGTACGCCATCGTTAAGGGTGAAACATCAGGCGCACATCTCTGCGCAAGCCTGGCAACTTCATCGGAGGCAGGCGCAGCACTGGCACGGCCAGCACAAGCAAGGCAGGCCAGAGCGAGAACCAGGAGTTTTGGATGTTTACTCATTTATGTTTCACCGCGTAATTGTAATTTCGACGACTTTTGTTTATGATAAGGGCTAATGAGATCGTGTCAAGAAGAAACGAAAAGAAAACCGCTGAAGGAAGGAAGGTGATGCTGGTTCCCCTGAAATCAGAAAAACGACCAAAAAAAGCGCGAACCCGTGTATCGTGACCCGGATAACCCTTTTAATACGTGGACTGGTATAGGGAAGCGCCCGGCCTGGCTAACTGCAAAATTGGACGCTGGCATTAGCCTGGAAGCCATGAAGATGCAGGGCGTAGCCAACCCCAGAGAACATAGACCAGCAAAATACCGCGACCCCAGGAACGCAGAAAATACCTGGTCCGGGACTGGCCGCCGACCCACATGGCTCAAAGAGCTGCTTGATAGTGGTTTATCACTTGATGATCTGAAGATATAACCGGAGGGTATAAAAATGGGCGAACTTATTGATTTTGCGGAAAGGCAAAAAAGCAGAAGGAAGAAAAAGGCATCTTCCATTCCGCCCATTTTTAGAAAATTTCGTGTCCATGCGATCAGGTTACTCGCCAGCATCATCAAATCCGGCTCTTATTCAGTTGCTTATATTGTTAAGAAAATTACAGGAAAGTTAATCAAGTTTTACACAATTTTAACGATTTTCGTTTTTTTGTTGTCGAATATATTGCAGGCGATATAGGTTACAAATCTATTTATAACGCAGCGTTATTATTAATATTGCTTACCGTTATCAACATTCTGGCGAGTGTATATCTGAACAAACTGTTAAGGACAAAACAATGAAGAAACTCTTAATACCTCTGATAGCAGCTGGTAGTCTGCTTTATATTCCTGCCAGCCATGCTGAAGATCCCTGCAAAGTTATTATGTGCATGGCGGGCAAGCTCACCGGCGATAGCGGCGGAAGCGAGTGTAACAGTGCTGAAGCTGCTTTCTTCAATATCGTTAAAAAGAACAAGCACGGCTTTTTACCCAACCACACGAAGGATGCCAGGAAGGCTTTTCTTAATGAATGCCCGGATAATGGCGAAGGTGGAAGTAACCAGTCGATGATAAGCCAGATCATAAGTAAATACGGGAAAGTTCGCTTATAGGCGAACTAGGAATAATCTCAATTTAAGGAGCCAACGTGAAAAAAATAATATTAAGTGCATTAGCCTGTACAGCTCTCTTAACTGGTTGCGTCAGCCAGGATAAAGGTAATGCGATGCAGAGCCAGCTGAATAACCAGCAACGCCAGATTAACGAATTATCCGTTCGTTTGCAGTCTGCGGAGTCCCGGCTATCAAAGCAGGAAGAAAAGCTGCGCAACGAACTGCTGCAATCCAGCGGCTATTGCTATCTGAATGGCGCCCGCTACTCGACCGGCACCGTACTTTACGGGCGGATTTGCCAGAATCAGTCAGGCAGCGCTTCGTGGCAGGTATACAGCCGTCGCTAAACACCAGGGCGGTTTAACCGCCCTTTTCTTTACCCTCAGAAAGCCCACTATGACCATGATCCCCTTCCCCACTACAGAAAACCTTATTCTATGGGCTTGCAGCGCCATCGCACTGCTTGCCGTTGTATTCTTCCGGCGTTCAGTACGGCACAGGCGACACAAAAGGAAGCAGCAAAGTGCGCGGCGGGTGCTGGAGCGCATAAAACGTTTGCCGGGCTTCCCACAAAAAATTAACTACCTGAGGAAAATTGATCCTTTTGTGTTTGAAGAACTGTTGCTGGAAGGATTTGAAGCGCATGGCTTCAGAACCATCAGAAACAAACGCTATACCGGCGATGGAGGCATTGACGGCCAGGTAATAATAGGAAAATATCGCTATCTTATTCAGGCTAAACGCTATCGCGGCCATATTGCTTTACAGCACGTACAGGAGTTCGAGAAGTTGCTTAAACGTCATAACTGTCGCGGTCTGTTTTGCCATACCGGGAAAACCGGCGCAGGTTCAAAATCTGTCAGTATTGCCAGTGAACGGATGGAGATTATCAGCGGCCAGCGCCTGATAGATTTGCTCACGCCCGGCAGCTCCTTCACTATCGCAACCGCCCCGCAGACGATGATGAAGCGTACCGCAGCAACACTAGAAACGAGCACCATTGTTAAAGATGCCGGTAAAGAAAATCGATACCATGAGAGTTAATTAAATGAAGTCAGTAACTATAGAAGCAAAAACATTTGCTGAAATGTTAGGAATAACAGAAGGTGAGTTAATCTTTGCCATTAAGAAAACTGGCACATTCAAAAACAAGACCATCCCACAACCTCATGAGCCACATAAATCAAATAATAGATTTTTATATTCAGACGTAATGAGGTTTATAGAATCACTAAAAGACAAAGAGAACCGGTAATGACTCCAACTTACTGATAGTGTTTTATGTTCAGATAATGCCCGATGACCTTGTCATGCAGCTCCACCGATTTTGAGAACGACAGTGACTTCCGTCCCAGCCTTGCCAGATGTTGTCTCAGATTCAGGTTATGTCGCTCAATGCGCTGAGTGTAACGCTTGCTGATAACGTGCAGCTTTCCCTTCAGGCGGGGTTCATACAGCGGCCAGCCATCCGTCATCCATACCACGACCTCAAAGGCCGACAGCAGGCCCAGAAGACGCTCCAGCGTGGCCAACGTGCGTTACCTAACAATAAACCTGTTTAAATATCCAGATAAAAACATTCAATCTGGGTCAAATGAGTGATACAGTTTCACCCATAAGACCCAATGGAGGCAATATGTCTGAATTTGAATTACTGGCGCAGGATCTGCTTGAGAAAGCAGAAGCGGAAGAACAACTGCGACAGGAAAATGATAAAAAGCTGCTCGGGCAGGTGCTGGAAATCTATGACCAGAAGTACGTGGCTGAACTGCTTAGAAAAGTTGGTAAAAATGAGTGGAGTCGCGAGACTCTTAATCGCTGGATTAATGGTAAGTGCTCACCTAAGACGCTGACGTTAGCCGAAGAGGAACTTCTACGAAAAATGCTTCCGGAAGCGCCTGCACATCACCCTGACTATGCCTTCCGGTTTATTGACCTGTTTGCTGGGATTGGAGGTATACGGAAGGGCTTCGAAACCATCGGTGGCCAGTGCGTTTTTACCAGTGAATGGAATAAAGAGGCTGTGCGCACATATAAAGCTAACTGGTTTAACGATGCTCAGGAACACACTTTCAATCTCGATATTCGTGAAGTCACGCTCAGTGATAAACCTGAAGTACCTGAAAACGATGCCTATGCTTACATTAATGAGCATGTGCCGGATCATGATGTACTTCTAGCAGGTTTCCCCTGTCAACCGTTTAGCCTTGCGGGCGTAAGCAAGAAAAACTCGCTCGGGCGCGCGCATGGTTTCGAATGTGAGGCTCAGGGAACGCTTTTCTTCGATGTGGCGCGTATTATCCGCGCAAAAAAACCTGCCATCTTTGTTCTTGAAAACGTTAAAAACCTGAAGAGCCATGACAAGGGTAAAACCTTTAAAGTCATCATGGATACCCTCGACGAACTGGGCTATGAAGTTGCGGATGCAGCTGAGATGGGCAAAAACGATCCTAAAGTTATCGACGGAAAGCACTTTTTACCTCAGCACCGAGAACGTATCGTTTTGGTCGGTTTCCGCCGTGATCTGAACATTCACCAGGGCTTTACCCTGCGCGATATTAGTCGTTTTTATCCGGAACAGCGTCCGTCATTTGGCGAACTGCTGGAACCCGTGGTTGACAGCAAATATATACTGACGCCGAAACTCTGGGAGTATCTCTATAACTACGCCAAAAAGCACGCAGCTAAGGGTAACGGATTCGGTTTTGGCCTCGTTAATCCTGAAAATAAAGAAAGCATTGCCCGTACGCTTTCTGCTCGCTATCACAAAGACGGGTCTGAAATTCTGATAGACCGTGGCTGGGATATGGCCACAGGTGAAACAGACTTCGCGAACGAAGAAAATCAGGCGCATCGGCCCCGCAGGCTGACTCCGCGAGAGTGCGCGCGCCTTATGGGTTTTGAAAAAGTAGATGGCAGGCCTTTTCGCATTCCTGTGTCAGACACTCAGTCGTACAGGCAGTTCGGTAACTCCGTAGTGGTGCCCGTGTTTGAAGCCGTAGCCAAACTGCTTGAACCTTATATCCTGAAAGCGGTTAATGCCGATTCGTGCAAGGTTGAACGAATCTGATCGCTCCTCCCGGTATTTATGCCGGGAGATAATCTATGGAATATCTGCGTAAAGCCCTGTCAGCTCAGCAATAAACGCACCTAGCGTCATTAGCTCAGCTCTCACCGCCTCCGGGTATTTTTTGTGCAGAGATGATGGCACGACCAATCTGACACCCGACTCCCGCATCTCCCGATATTGAGCCAGAGAAACTCCCTCCTGGAGTGTAAACAGATGCACCTGATGAATTTTATCGGCCTCATTCAGTATCTGACGCCAGCGATCCTTACAGGTAGTCTTGACTGCCAGCATGCGCAGATTTTCTACGGGAAACTCAGTATCGTGGTAAGCCCCTGCGGAAGGGAAAAGGAAATCGGGTTTTTTATTACCTTCTGTGATGGCCTGCGTCGCAAAGTGTCGCAGGCCGTGCTCAATGAATAGATGCTCCAGGTGCAGTTCCAGCGACTTCCCGGCTCTGGATTTACGGCGATTGCTGACAGAATTGGCCAGCGCAATAAATTCATCCACAGAGCCAAATCCTTTCCGGATGATATCCAGAACATGCAGTTCCTCAACCAATAGAAATATGTCGTACTCCACGCGCCGGCGGTCAAGAAGTTGCTCATCCGGATCAAGGGAATTTTTCACATAATGGCTGGCTGCATACTGAATAATTTCACTTCCCGACGGAAAGCGCAGGTGCCAGTCTTCAGGTAGAATATATTTATGATTTACTGGCGCTTGCTGTAGAGATAGTCCGCCTAGAATCTGTCCTGCGGGGCCGGATATAAGCGCTCCGGGTATAACTTCACCAATAGCGGTCTCAATGACGTCCTCTTCATCAGTGCTGGCGCATACCCAAATATTTACTTCCTTACAGTCCCCCCCTTGCTCATCAAGCTTGAAAGCCAGGAGCGTCAGAGCCCCTGTATTTTCAGGATCCTGAAGTGGGCTGCCTCTACCCCAGCGGGTAATCCTTTTTTCATTCCGGGTTTTACCAAAATGACGGCTGTTATAATAAATTGCCCTGGCTTCGCTGTCAGGGCAATCATGCGATGACACATGTGCGGTGAGAAAAACCGAAGGGTTCAGTTCACGGGTATGGTTGATAGACGGAAAGAGTTTTTCAACGATACCTGAAGGGATATAAAGCCCTACCTGGTGACCACCTGTTGCGCCGGTATCGTTGGCGGAAAGGCGTTTGATGTAGACGAAGTAATTCTCACATGCGATCTCAAGTAGCCAGTTGTGGAAAACCGACATAAGCATCCCCTGTTACCCTGAAACTCTACTCACCATTTTTTCATGATTATATACAAACAGTGTCATTTTCAGAAGACGACTGCACCAGTTGATTGGGCGTAATGGCTGTTGTGCAGCCAGCTCCTGACAGTTCAATATCAGAAGTGATCTGCACCAATCTCGACTATGCTCAATACTCGTGTGCACCAAAGCGAGGTGAGCATGGCGACGGAGGCTCTGTTGCAAAGATTGGCGGCAGTCAGAGGTAGGCTGTCGCTCTGCGCCGATCAGGCGGCTGCTGCGAAATGGTGGTTGAGCATGCCCATGGCCTCCGTCAGCGCCGAGGGCCCAATGCCAAAAGCTCTCTCCACAAGGCGCACCTCGCCCCTGATGCCGGGCTGCAGGCACCAGGGGCGAGCCTGTCCTTTGCGCAGGGCTCGCATGACTTCGAATCCCTTGATCGTGGCATAGGCCGTGGGGATCGATTTGAAACCGCGCACCGGCTTGATCAGTATCTTGAGCTTTCCGTGATCGGCCTCGATCACGTTATTGAGATACTTCACCTGCCGGTGGGCCGTCTCCCGGTCCAGCTTTCCTTCGCGCTTCAATTCGGTGATCGCTGCACCATAGCTCGGCGCTTTGTCGGTATTGAGCGTGGCAGGCTTTTCCCAGTGCTTCAGGCCTCGCAGGGCCTTGCCCAGGAACCGCTTCGCTGCCTTGGCGCTGCGGGTCGGCGACAGGTAGAAATCGATCGTGTCGCCCCGCTTGTCGACTGCCCGGTACAGGTAGGTCCACTTGCCCCGCACCTTGACGTAGGTTTCATCCAGGCGCCAGCTCGGATCAAAGCCACGCCGCCAGAACCAGCGCAGCCGCTTCTCCATCTCCGGGGCGTAGCACTGGACCCAGCGATAGATCGTCGTATGGTCGACCGAAATGCCGCGTTCCGCCAGCATTTCCTCAAGGTCGCGATAGCTGATCGGATAGCGACAATACCAGCGCACCGCCCACAGGATCACATCACCCTGGAAATGGCGCCACTTGAAATCCGTCATCGTTCCGTCCGTCCAATCTCCGCCAAGCATGCTCAAGCTTCACGATTTTTGCAACAGAGCCCACACGAGTATTGAGCATAGTCGAGATTGGTGCAGATCACTTCTGATATTGAACTGTCAGGAGCTGGCTGCACAACAGCCATTACGCCCAATCAACTGGTGCAGTCGTCTTCTGAAAATGACAATCGTGCCACCGGCTCCAGGTCTTATCGAACAGCTCAGACACATGGTCCAAATGCTGGTCGATCCGTTCGGCCAGTTTTTCGATGGCCTCTTGCTTGAGCTTGTCACTTTCCCTGAACTCGATGTTCAAGGCCCTGGCCACCTGGTTGAGGTTCCGGCCGATAGCTCCAAGCTGCCGGCACGATTCCCGTACGGTGTTCACTTCTTCATCAGTGAGGACCGGCATCCGGTTCAACGACCGCAGTCATTTCTGTACCTAAACAGTCCTGCGAATATGTGAGTTTTGACCTAATGAGCCACAAAAACTCATTTTCGCCCACGATAATTTTTCTACTTCCTTTCTTTGGAATGCTCATTTCAATATTCACATAACGTCGCTATCAATCGCGGAAAAGGCGTAGTGCGCGAAGCGAACGAAGCTTTTTGCCGTCGATTGCATAGCTTTGTTAACCCTTTTTCCAAATTTGATAGCAATAGTTAATGTTTGAAGTAAAGTGTTGCTCAAAAACAACTTCGAAGGTATTTGGAATACTCGGGAAGAAAACATCCCCCTCTGGCTCGATGTCGATCGTCGATAAGTGGAGCGTAGAGGCCATGGGTAATGTTTCTCGGTAAATTTCTCCGCCACCAGACACTATAACGTGACCGGTGAATTCAGCTAGCCTGTCCATGGCCTCTTCGATTGACTGAAATACAACTACATTGTCATCATTTGATGTCCAACCTGAGCGGGTAACGACCGCGTATTTCCTATTGGGGAGTGCGCCCATAGATTCAAACGTCTTGCGACCCACCAGAAGCCACTGATTGTAGGTCAATGCTTTAAAAAGTAGCTGCTCCCCTTTCGCGGACCAGGGTATGTCTGGACCGCAACCAATCACGCCGTTTTTTTTTCGCTTTCGCAGCCATCAATGATACTTTCAAGGTTCTCATCCTGGGTTAACTTTGTTTTAGGGCGACTGCCCTGCTGCGTAACATCGTTGCTGCTCCATAACATCAAACATCGACCCACGGCGTAACGCGCTTGCTGCTTGGATGCCCGAGGCATAGACTGTACAAAAAAACAGTCATAACAAGCCATGAAAACCGCCACTGCGCCGTTACCACCGCTGCGTTCGGTCAAGGTTCTGGACCAGTTGCGTGAGCGCATACGCTACTTGCATTACAGTTTACGAACCGAACAGGCTTATGTCCACTGGGTTCGTGCCTTCATCCGTTTCCACGGTGTGCGTCACCCGGCAACCTTGGGCAGCAGCGAAGTCGAGGCATTTCTGTCCTGGCTGGCGAACGAGCGCAAGGTTTCGGTCTCCACGCATCGTCAGGCATTGGCGGCCTTGCTGTTCTTCTACGGCAAGGTGCTGTGCACGGATCTGCCCTGGCTTCAGGAGATCGGAAGACCTCGGCCGTCGCGGCGCTTGCCGGTGGTGCTGACCCCGGATGAAGTGGTTCGCATCCTCGGTTTTCTGGAAGGCGAGCATCGTTTGTTCGCCCAGCTTCTGTATGGAACGGGCATGCGGATCAGTGAGGGTTTGCAACTGCGGGTCAAGGATCTGGATTTCGATCACGGCACGATCATCGTGCGGGAGGGCAAGGGCTCCAAGGATCGGGCCTTGATGTTACCCGAGAGCTTGGCACCCAGCCTGCGCGAGCAGCTGTCGCGTGCACGGGCATGGTGGCTGAAGGACCAGGCCGAGGGCCGCAGCGGCGTTTGCGCTTCCCGACGCCCTTGAGCGGAAGTATCCGCGCGCCGGGCATTCCTGGCCGTGGTTCTGGGTTTTTGCGCAGCACACGCATTCGACCGATCCACGGAGCGGTGTCGTGCGTCGCCATCACATGTATGACCAGACCTTTCAGCGCGCCTTCAAACGTGCCGTAGAACAAGCAGGCATCACGAAGCCCGCCACACCGCACACCCTCCGCCACTCGTTCGCGACGGCCTTGCTCCGCAGCGGTTACGACATTCGAACCGTGCAGGATCTGCTCGGCCATTCCGACGTCTCTACGACGATGATTTATGCCGGAGTGCGCTCACCGCTTGATGCGCTGCCGCCCCTCACTAGTGAGAGGTAGGGCAGCGCAAGTCAATCCTGGCGGATTCACTACCCCTGCGCGAAGGCCATCGGTGCCGCATCGAACGGCCGGTTGCGGAAAGTCCTCCCTGCGTCCGCTGATGGCCGGCAGCAGCCCGTCGTTGCCTGATGGATCCAACCCCTCCGCTGCTATAGTGCAGTCGGCTTCTGACGTTCAGTGCAGCCGTCTTCTGAAAACGACAAACAGCCAGAAAGGCTGTTACAGGCGATTTGATCTGCAACCTATTGGTTAAATTAATGTATCAAAAACGATGGTTTTTGTGACAGTCCTTTGAAAAGTCCTGACTTCTCCCGAAAAATGACTCCCCTCATGTAACAAAAACTCGTTACTGTATCAACATAACAATAACCCCATAAACTAATTAGCGAGAAAAGAATGAAAATCGGCTATGCACGTAAATCTACGCATCTTCAGGATGTGGCGCACC